>JAVRPF010000364.1:0-17380 GCA_032162385.1 Mycobacterium sp. | reverse complement strand
CGCCGCAACGGGCCGAGTACCAGCCCGCCCGCCCATTCGGCGACACGGTGACGATGTCGTCGGGAGCGCCCCCGCAGTTCGAGGTGATGTACCTGCTCGGTGACTGCGACCACGAGGGCGTCCAACTGCTGCGCGAGCGGCTCGAGCGGCTCGGCGAATCGGTGGCCATCGCGGCGTCCGGACGCGGAGGCCGGTACTCGGTGCACGTCCACGCCGACGACGCGGGCGGCGCGGTGGAGGCGGCCCTGGACATCGGCACGCCGAGCCGCATCCAGGTCACCGCGCTGACCGGAGACCACGGGGCTCGGCCGCCGGGCGGGTGGAGCCAGGACCGCGCGGTGCTGGCGATCGTCGACGGCGACGGTGCGCAGGCGCTGTTCGCCGGCGAGGGCGCGCACGTGCTGCGGCCTGATGCCGACGCGCCGATCAGCGCACAGCGCCTGCTCCGCGCGATCGTCGACGCCGGAGCCGCGCAGATCATGGTGCTGCCCAACGGTTACCTCGCCGCCGAGGAACTGGTCGCCGGGTGCACCGCCGCGATCGGCTGGGGCATCGACGTGGTGCCGGTGCCCGCGGCCTCGATGGTGCAGGGCCTGGCCGCGTTGGCGGTGCACGATGCCGGCCGCCAGGCGGTCGACGACGGCTACACCATGGCGCGTGCCGCCGCGGGCGCGCGGCACGGTTCGGTTCGGGTTGCCACCGAGGAGGCGCTGACCTGGGCGGGCATGTGCAGGCCCGGCCAAGGTCTCGGCATTTCGGGCGACGAGGTGTTGATCGTCGGGGATGACGTCGCTGCCGCGGGCGCGGGTCTGATCGACCTCATGCTGACCTCCGGCGGCGAACTCGTCACCGTCCTGACCGGCGCCGGAGTCGACCCGAGCGTGGGGGAGGCCCTGCGGGCGCACGTCCACCACGAACACCTCGGCGCCGAACTGGTGACCTATCACACCGGCCACGGCGGTGACGCCGTGTTGATCGGGGTGGAATAGCGGTGGTCGCACTCACCGATCGGTTGGACTACGTCCTAGGCAAGAAGGCGGCCGGTCCGCTCGAGGAGCACTTCGGGATACGCACGGTCAATGACCTACTGCGGCACTACCCGCGCACATACAGCGACGGCATGACGGTGCGCGGCGAGGGCGAAGAGCTCAACCTCGAGGAAGGCGAACACGTCACGTTTGTCGACGAAATCACCGACACCAAAGTCGGCACCATGAAGCCACAGCCCGGCAAGCGGCCGCGCAAGTTCTTGCGCGTCACCCTGGGGCGTCGACGGCCAAACGTCACCGCAACCTTCTTCAATGCGGACTGGATGATCGACAAACTGCCCAAGGGTACTCGCCTGATGCTCTCCGGCGAAGTCGGATATTACAAGGGTGCAACGCAATTGACGCATCCCGCGTTCCTCGTCCTCGAGTCGCCCAGCGGCAAGGAGATCGGCACCAAGTCGCTGAAGACCATCGCCGATACGTCGGGGGCAACCGGCGATGATCTGCTGTCAGCATTCGAACGGGAACTCTTTCCGATCTATCCAGCCAGCGCCAAGGTGCAGAGCTGGGACATCTACGCGTGTGTGCGCCAGGTGCTGGACGTGCTCGACCTCGTCGAGGATCCGTTGCCGGAATCATTCCTGCGTCAACGAAATCTGATATCCGAAGACGAGGCGCTGCGAGCGATCCACCAGCCCGAGAACGCCGTGCAGCGCGATCGTGCCCGCGACCGACTGACCATCGACGAGGCGGTCGGGCTGCAATGGGGTTTGGTGGCGCGGCGATATGGTGAGCTGAGCGAAGCCGGGCCTGTCGTGGCGCCCAAGGAAGAGGGGCTCCTAGGAGCGATGCTGCAACAGCTGCCGTTCGAATTGACCAAGGGGCAGCACGAAGTGCTCGACGTGCTGTCAGCGGAATTGGCTGCGAGTCGCCCGATGAACCGGATGCTGCAGGGTGAGGTCGGGTCGGGCAAGACCATCGTGTCCGTGCTGGCGATGCTGCAGATGATCGACGCCGGCTACCAGTGTGCTCTGTTGGCGCCGACGGAAGTCCTTGCTGCCCAACATGCGCGGTCAATCCGCGACGTACTGGGCCCCTTTGCGATGGCGGGTCAGCTCGGCGGCGCTGAGGGGGCGACTCGGGTCGCGCTGTTGACCGGATCCATGTCGGCGCAACAGAAGAAGCAGGTGCGCGACGAGGTGGCCGCGGGTGAGGCTGGGATCGTGATCGGCACGCATGCGCTGTTGCAGGATGCCGTGGAGTTTCACAATCTCGGCATGGTCGTTGTCGACGAGCAGCACAGATTTGGTGTCGAGCAGCGAGACCGGTTGCGCGCCAAGGCTCCCAAAGGCCTGACGCCGCATCTCCTGGTGATGACGGCCACCCCGATTCCGCGCACGGTTGCCCTGACCGTGTACGGCGACCTCGAGACGTCGACGCTGCGGGAGTTACCCCGAGGCCGCCAGCCCATCACCACCAACGCGATCTTCACCAAAGAGCATCCGACCTGGCTCGACCGAGCGTGGGCACGCATCATCGAGGAGGTGCGTGCGGGTCGCCAGGCCTATGTCGTGGCCTCCCGCATCGACGCGAACGACAAGACGGTCGACGACAAGAACTTCGGTCCGCCTGCGACAACGGTCGTCGAGTTGTTCGAGCGCCTCGGGCACGGTCCGCTGTCGGGGCTTCGGTTGGGTCTGATGCACGGCCGGCTGTCCAGTGACGAGAAGGACGCCGTGATGGCCGCCTTCCGGGCCGGCGAAGTAGATGTCCTGGTGTGCACCACCGTCATCGAAGTCGGTGTGGACGTGCGCAACGCGACAGTCATGCTCGTGATGGATGCGGATCGGTTCGGCATCAGCCAGCTGCACCAGCTGCGCGGCCGTATTGGACGCGGCGAGCACGCCAGTCTGTGTCTGCTCACCACCCGGCTACCGGAAGGATCCAAAGCGGGAGAACGGCTCAAGGCGGTGGCCGGCACACTGGACGGGTTCGTGCTCGCCGACCTCGACCTCAAGGAGCGCCGCGAGGGAGACGTGCTCGGGCTCAGTCAATCCGGGCGCCCCATCACGTTGAGGTTCTTGTCGCTGTCCGAGCACCTCGATGTCATTCTGGCTGCCCGCGGGTTCTGCGAGTCGCTCTACGAAGAGGACCCGGATCATCTCGGAATGGGACTACTGGCAGCGCAATTCACCGAGACCGAGCGCGTCGAGTACCTGGACAAGTCGTGAAGCGGTGGACGTGGCTGGCGGCTGGCGTGCTGCTGGCTCTGGTGGTGGCGATTCAGGTGACGACGTCGACCGAGCGCGCCGGCCGGTTCGTCGCGGTGGCCGACGTGCCCACCGTCGCCCCCGGCGTTGACGTGCTCTCTGGGGTCGCGGAGGTGCCGGCCCGTATCCGCGGACACGACTACCGCCGGGCGGCGTTTGGCGAGAGTTGGACTGATGACAACGATGCTCCGGGCGGACACAATGGCTGCGACACCCGCAACGACATTCTCGATCGCGATCTGGTGGACAAGACGTACGTGGCAACTAGCAGGTGTCCCAACGCGGTAGCGACTGGTCTGCTGCACGATCCATACACCAGCGAAACCGTCGCTCTCGTGCGCGGCAATAGGACGGGCGCGGCTGTGCAAATTGACCATCTCGTGCCATTGGCTTACGCCTGGGACCAGGGGGCTCGGAATTGGACCGATGAGATGCGCGTGCGGTTCGGCAACGATCCTGCCAATCTCCTTGCAGTGGACGGACCCATCAACGAGGACAAGAGCGACGGAGAGCCAGCTGTTTGGATGCCTCCAAACCGCGCGTTCTGGTGTCAGTACGCAGTGCAGTTCGCCGCGGTACTGCGTGGCTACGGGCTGCCCGTCGATGCGGTCTCGGCGCCGGTCCTGCGTGAAGCTGCGGAGACCTGCCCGAAAGGCTGAACCAGATCTTGCGCTCGAACCCAGCACTGCGGCAAGCGACGCGGTCAATACGCGCTCAGAACGACGGGTCGGATCCCATTCCAGTGGGGCAGGGGGAGTTTGAGAAGTCCGTTTTACACTGATCGACGGGCTGATCGCCGCGAATATGAAGGTCCGCGCAGACAATGGCCAAATTGCGGTCCCGTCGGTCGCCTGTTACCTAGTCGGCCAGGTCCTGTCCGGTAATCACCTCAATCCACGAACTTGGGGTGTCCCACCTGTAGGGTCGCAAAATGCTTGGCGGAATCTCACTTTCGATGGCGGGTGAATGGCGGATCCGCCATCCGCGTGAGACAAAGTCGGATCATCCGGTGGCCGGGGCCTGGCGTGAGCTCATCGGCATGGGCGTGAGTTAGCTACGAACGTCGGCGCCGTGATCTATGGGTTGACGACGGCCGATTCGAGCAATGTCTGTCCATAGGGCAGAGGCACTACCCGCAGACCTTCTGGTCACACACTGCAGAGTTGCTGGTCGGGTGTAACAGCACTGCAGCTGGC
Source organism: Mycobacterium sp. (assembly GCA_032162385.1). Taxonomy (GTDB): domain Bacteria; phylum Actinomycetota; class Actinomycetes; order Mycobacteriales; family Mycobacteriaceae; genus Mycobacterium. The sequence continues at coordinate 12,925 of JAVRPF010000364.1, read as the reverse complement.
AGGTAAGCACGGATTCCAGCTGGTGGGGAGCGTGGATGGGTGTCAGCGGTGACGACATGGGTTCGTCGAAGCGCAATTGTGGAGGGCGCCCACGGCCGCGGCCCCTCCGGAATCACCACAACGGCGATGCGTCAGATTGCGAGTGAAAGCGATGTCATCATCGAGGACACGAGCCTGGCCCTCGCCCGTCGACGGCACCACGCAGGCCGAAGGTCCTGGGCGACGACAGCGAAGCTGGCTGAGTGTGTGCGGTCAGGCGCTGTCTCAGACCGAGGTTCAAATCCGCAGAATAAGCGTAGCGACGTGGTGATTCCCGACCATGGGTGGGTGTTCTGGCGGTGACGACGTTTGGTCCGACCGACCGGTATGCGTGCAGCGTCTTAGCAGCGGGGCAAGCGCAACTTCCCTATTACAGTCACACCGCGGTGGTGGTGGGCTCGGCGATCCTGCTCGTTGCCGCCACCGCTGGTCTCGTCGCGATGGCTATGGCGTGGTTGAGAGGGCGCAGGTAGGCAGTTTCGCGACGCCTCTGGTCGCCGCGGGCCGCCGGCGGGAAGGTGTTGTCGGTATCGACAGCTCGGATCCCCGTTGGTACCAGCATGTTTCACCCAGTCTGGCGTTGGGCCGAAGGCTGCGCAATCCGGCTGACGGCGGCTGTAGTCCCGTCCACTACCGACGCTTCACGCCCAGATCACCTCGATGCCCGCAGGGCGGGGAAAGGTGCGCGGCCATGAGGACGGTGGAGATGATCCTGCGGATCGGCACAGGGGTGGGTCTCGGGTACTGCGACCGGGTTGGAGCGCCAAAATCGGGCCCGTACGTTCGGACTGCGCACCAAGGCTCTGGTCGCGGTGGGCGCTACGTTGTTCGTGCTGTTGTCTGTGGACGGGTTCAGCTGCGGTACCACGGATCTGACGCGCGGGGCCGCGCAGGTGAGTTGTTTGAGGCTGGAACCGTCGGTCACCAGTGTTCGCTGGCAGATCCAGGAATCCGTGGTCGATCGAGACACGGACCGACATATGACTTGTTTCAGACCAACAATGCCGCCACCGCTTTCGTCGTCCTGTCTACCGCCGCTGTGGTTACCCGGCATGCACCGATCCAAGGAGGTCCCCGATGAAACGCCCCGAGTCACCAGATTCGGATGCGACCACATCGCGTCCAGTGATTCATTTATCGGAACTATTGCGCAGTCCCGCTGTTGCCAAATCAGGTGAGGTGGTCGGCAGGGTCGAGGACGTGATCGTGCGGCTACGCGGGCACGACACCTATCCGGCGGTTACCGGCGTGGTGGTCGGTGTCGGCGGCCGAAGGGTGTTCGTCTCGGCCGATCAGATCCAGGAGTTCACCCAGGACCGGATCACCCTGGCGCGCAACAAGGTGGACCTGCGCGGTTTCGAACGTCGCGACGGCGAGGTCCTGTTGCGCGCCGACGTGCTCGATCACCGACTGATCGACGTAGCGGCGGCCGAGCTGATGCACGCCTACGACATCGAACTCGAGGACACCGGCACCAGATGGGTGTTGGCGCGGCTCGACACCCGACGCCCCGCGCGATTGTTCGGCCTGATCAAACAGGCCGGGGGCCATGCGGCACGGGATTGGAAGGCGTTCGAACCGTTAATCGGACACACCCAGTCCATCGTCGCGCGCCACAACAGTGGGCGTTTCAGGGCATTCAGACCTGCCCAGATCGCCGATCTGCTCGAGGACGCCGACAAGGCCGAAGGCGGAGAAATCCTTGACCGTGTCCACACCGACCCTGAGTTGGAGGCCGACGTCTTCGAAGAACTCGACCCTGACAAGGCCAGCCGGTTGCTCGACGACATGACCGACACGCAGGTGGCTGCACTGTTGGGCCGGATGCGCGCCGACGACGCCGCCGACGCCGTCACCGACCTACGCCAATCCCGCCGCCGCCGCATCCTGGACCTGATGCCGGCCGGGCAACGCACCAAGGTGATCACCCTGATGGGATTCAACCCGTCCAGTGCCGGCGGACTCATGAACGTCGACATCGCCTCCTGCTCGACGAATACCAGTGCCGGCCTGGCCCTGTCGATCATTGCCACCGCACGATCAGTCCAGCCCGAGGCCCTGCTGAAGGTGCATGTGCTTTCCGACACCGGCGTGCTGGTCGGGGTGGTTTCAGTGATCGGGCTGCTGCAGGCCGACCCCGCCGTCGCCATCGCCGACATCATGGACACCGATCCGGTGCGGGTGGCACCCGAGGCCGACGTGACCGACGTCGCGCTGCTGATGGCCGACTACAACCTCTACACCATTCCCGTCGTCGACGACACCGACAGGGTGCTGGGCGTGGTGACCGTGGACGACGTCCTGGAAGCGACGATTCCCGAGGACTGGCGCCGCCGCGAACCCGCGCCGAGACCTCTCCGCGATTCCGGCCACACGGCCACAAATACCTCCACCACCTCGGCAGGTTCCCGCGGCGGTGGCGGGCAATGACCAACCACGACAACGTCTTCCTTGCCGCGGCGGACTCAGCGCGGTCACCCCAGCCGACCCCGCACGGGCGACCGTCGGCGGTGTTGGATTCGGCTCACATCGGGGATATCGAGGGCGCGTTGGGCCGGATCAGCGTCTCCGATCCGGACCGTCCGCGCACGCTGAAGGTGCGTCTGTTGACGTTGTTGGCGATCGTCGGGCCGGGGCTGATCGTGATGGTGGGCGACAACGACGCCGGCGGTGTCGCGACCTACGCCCAAGCCGGACAGAACTACGGCTACAGCTTGTTGTGGGTGTTGCTGCTACTGATCCCGGTGCTGGTCGTCAACCAGGAAATGGTGGCCCGGCTGGGCGCGGTCACCGGCGTCGGACACGCCCGGTTGATCAACGAACGATTCGGCCGTGGATGGGGCTGGTTCAGCGTAGGCGACCTGTTCGTACTGAACTTCCTCACCATCGTCACCGAATTCATCGGCATCACCCTGGCCGCGGACTACATCGGCATCTCCAGATACATCGTCGTCCCGACAGCTGCCATCGCCCTCATCGCGATCATGGCCTCCGGCAGCTTCCGCCAGTGGGAGCGCGCGATGTTCGTGTTCATCGCCATCAGTCTGCTCCAGATCCCGATGCTGCTGCTCTCCCATCCCCAATGGGGCCGCGCCGCCCACGACTTCGTGATCCCCGGGATGCAAGGCGGGATCAGCTCCGACGCCGTGCTGCTGATCATCGCGATCGTCGGAACCACCGTCGCACCGTGGCAGCTGTTCTTCCAACAATCCAACATCATCGACAAGCGAATCACCCCACGGTTCATCGGCTACGAACGCGCCGACACCGTCTTGGGCGCGGTCGTTGTCGTCGCCGGGGCGGCCGCGTTGATGATGACCGCCGACTGGGCCGCCCGCGCCACCGACAGCATCGGCCACTTCGTCGACGCCGGACAAGTGGCCCATCTCCTTGGCGCCACCAGCAGCACCCTCGGTTCACTGTTCGCCGTCATCCTGCTCGACGCCTCCATCGTCGGCGCTGCCGCAGTCACCCTGTCGACGAGCTACGCCTTCGGCGACGTGTTCGGCCTCAAACACTCGCTACATCGCGGGTTCAAGGACGCCAAACAGTTCTACCTCTCTTACGGTGCGATGGTCATTCTCGCCGCCGGGATCGTCTTGATCCCCGGTGCTCCGCTCGGTTTGATCACCACCGCGGTGCAGGCCCTGGCGGGTTTGTTGTTGCCAAGTGCGAGTGTGTTCCTGCTGCTGCTGTGCAACGACCGAGAAGTGTTGGGACCGTGGATCAATCCGCGATGGCTCAACGCCGTCGCCGTACTCATCGTCGGTGTTCTGCTGCTGCTGTCGGGGATCCTGATGGCCACCACCCTGTTCCCCGACATCGACGTCGTCGCTGTTGCCGAAGACCTCGCAGCAACCATGGTGATCCTGGCTATCGTCACGGTGGTCGGGTTGGAATGGTGGCAACGCCGCCGACCGCGACCTGAGCTCGAACCGGTGCCGGTAGTCGATTCGACCGAAAAAGTGCAGTGGCGGATGCCGCCCATGGCGCTGCTCGAGCCGGTGACCTGGTCCGCCGGAACGAAACTCGGCATGCTCGCCCTACGCGGGTACCTTTTGGTCGGCGCAGTTCTACTGCTCATCAAAGCCATCCAGCTCGGCCGCGGATGAGGTACGAGCCATTCGCGGGTTCCTTGATTACACATATCGTTGACCCCGTCGCCGAAGTGCTTCGTCGCGCTTGTCCTGAAGGAACCTCAGTGTGAAGGTCGAGTGACCTCAATCTCGCTCTCAGCCTAGACGGGTCGCATTCGTCTGCGGCCCGCCAGGATGTCAGCTGAACTAAGGAGGTTCCTGATGCCGTCGTTTCCTGCGTTGCAGCCGTCGCTGCGATCGACGGCGGGTGACCGGCCGACCTATCCGGGTGCCAGCAGATTCATGTGCCGGTCACGCACGCACGCGGTGAACTGGGGCGTCTATGTCGACGGGCAGCGGCTGCCCGGCAAGTACACTCCCGCCGCCGCCCTGGCCAGGGTGCGCGAACTCGGCGAAGGGTTCGTGTGGGGTGGGTTGCACGAGCCCGATGAACACCAGATGCAGGAGGTGGCCGAGGTTTTCGGGCTGTAGGTCACCACATTCCACCTGGATGATCACGGATGCAGGTCGACGTAGTCGAGACCCCGGCGCTCGACGCTGGTATTGCACGCCCTGGTCATTTCGAGGGCTCGCCGCGTTTCGCGGAGAACATTCGGATCAGCGCGGCTCCGCCGGCTCCGAAGATGACCATGCCGATGCCGACGGCTTCAGGCAGCGCATTGGTGGCCCAGCCGAAGATGCCAGCGGCCAGGATGAAGGTGGGCAGCCAGTCGTAGAGGGCGGAGATCGGCGGTGCTACCTCCTCCGGTTCTCCTCGGTCGGCGGCATCCTTGGCCCCGGCGTAGTCGGGATAGAACTCGGTGAACGCGACCGCGAAGAAGAGGGTGGCAATCTGAAGCACCCACCCCGTCCAGAAGTTGTTGGAATCATGCAGGACTACATCCCCGATGAAACCGACGATCGCCGACACGGTGAACGCTGCCGCCCATACTGCCGAGATCGCGTAGTTGATGTGCAGAAAGAGTGCACTGTCCCAATACTCCTGCGGGGCCTGTTCTTTGGCATAGGCCACGGTGAACGGCTTGCGCGCGATCAGTGTCGCGCAGGCGAAGAGAGCCAGGGCCACGTTCGTGAGTTCACCAGCCCAAAGTTCGAGCCACCCGATGGTCCCGTCCGAAGCGGTCAAACCGACGACGGCGAGGATGGCGAAGAACGCCACGCCGAACACCTCGAGGGAGTGAACGCTGATACCCCGCCGACTGCCGGTCCACAGCATCAGCAGCGTCAATCCCAAAGCCGCGCAAACCGCCTCCTCAAACCGACCCGGCGTTGAGAACAGCGAAAACAGCACCCACGGAGCGATCCCGGAGAGCGGCGAGTCGAGGAATGCGTCGATGACGCTGCCGGCCTTGCCGGGTTTGTAGTTGCCGGGCTGCCGAGCCGGGCCGGTCATTCGGAACATCCCGAGGTGGTCGTTGGTGACCCGACCATCGCGAAATGGAACGTCAATGAGAGCAACGGTCAGGTCGTTAGCGAATCCTTGATTGCCGTGTCCTGTTTCTGGCCGTAGTCAACAACCAGGTCCAACGGTACGGAATCGTTCTTCGGTCCTTCGAATTCGATTGACCCGGCAGCATTCCCCTCAGTGAACATCAGCAGGCTGACGGACTTGGTTCCATCGGGTGAGGTCCCCGTTACCACGGTTCCGCCCGTCCCCACCGCCGCCGGCTGCGTCTTTCCGTTAGTGACCCGGTTGCCCAGTCCGCTCTGAATTTCGCTGATCGCGTTCGTGGCTGCCTCGGGGTCGGGGAGAACCAGGATGGTGTTCGTTACCTGCCGGGTGTTGTCGCGATGGGTATAGACCGTCGTGACACCTGGCTGACCGTTCGGATTGATCATCGGTGCAGCCGCGGTATAGGCCGTTGAATCCGTGATGACGTTCGGGCTAACGGGGATGGCGCTGTAGTCGCCGGGTTGTGCTGCGGCACTGCTGGATCCGCCGATGGTCATACCGGCAGTCAGAAGTGCGGCGGCCGTCACTCCACCGATCGCGATCAGAGGTCGGTTCATGGGCGACGTGCTCCTATCTGATGATTGTCAGGTGATGTTCGTACGCGGGCCATCGCCGTGTCAGGCAGGCTCACCGTTGCCTCAGCAGGGGTAGCACGCAAAACCTCGCCAGCCGTCGCGCCAGAACCACCCAGGGCCACAGCCCATGGAGCCGGTTCCGCCTGCGCAATCGAGCCCCTGCACTGTCGGCCTCGGAGCCTGCGTGTACACGGTGATATTCGCATCGTGGGTCACCTGCGCAGCAGTCGCGGTCTGGGCGGTCGCCAACGAGCCGCTCAATATTGCTCCCGCGACGACGGCCATGGCAATCTTTCGCATCGAATCCCTTCCATTGACGAGTTTGAACGCGCGTAACGGTACGCTGAAACTGCCCTGGCCGTGGATTAACAAACAGCATTCCGACAATGCGCTGAATCTCGGGTTTCGAGATCAGAAGCCGAGTGCTATTGATTGTCCCAGTGGAGGTTTGACTACAACCGGTTCGGCCCGGTCGATGCGTCTCCCATCGACGTGTCTTGACAGCTGCTCCAAGTCATCTCACCGAAATCCCTTGAGCGGGACTAGAAACCCGGACCCCGAACTTGGTCGGAGTCCCACCAGGTGAGCACCCGTGTTCCATACAGGGTCAGCCACTTCGATGGCTCGCCGGCCGGTGCGTCGACCTCGAACCACACCCGCCCGGGATCCCGACGGGCCTGCAGCCAGGTGCCGTCGGGCTGCCTGGCGGCACGGATGAGCTCGATCGCGTCAGCCATCCGGGGGTCCGGTCGCACGCCGTCCAGCAGTGAAACCTGGCGGAAGTACTCGGCCGCGTTGAGCACGTTGCAGACCCAGCGGAACGGGTAGGCGAAGCGGTCCACCCACGGTGCCACGGGTTCGCCCGTCGAGAGACGGCGGAAGAGCCCGCGCTGCAGGAGGTACTCCTCGCCGGAGCGCCGCGCAGCGCCCGTCGCATCCGTGCCTCCGGTCGCGGCTTCGTAGGCGAGCAGTCCCTTCAGCGAGTTGAGCGTGGAGTGGAACGACGACCGCGTAGAACCTTCTACCCATTCGCAGTTCCAGCCGCCGTCGGGCAGTCGATGCTCGAGGAACCAGTCGACGATGCCGGTGACGTCGGCACCGAGCCACAGCCCGTTCGCGACCGTCCAGGCATTGATGCAGCAGTCGACCTCGCCGTTCCAGTACGGCAGGTTCTCATACTCCCAACGGCAGTTCTCGGCGAGGAGCTCGGCCGTGCGGCGCTCGCGCAGGGCGGCGGCGTCGAGACCCCATTCCCGCAGCGAGTTGAGCGTCCACGTCGTCGCCGTCCAGGGCTGCCCGGCACCTTCTGCCGCCTCAGGACCGTGAAAGTCGAAGTCTGCGGGGAAGAATGCGCCGCCGGCCCATTGGCCGTCCGAGTCCTGGAGCGCGAGAAGGCGAGCGCCGAAGCCTTCGGTCGCAATCCTTGCCCGCGTCGCTTCCCAGACCTCGGACGGCTCGAGAGCGACGTCGCGCTCGACCTGCCAGCGCAGTGCCGGATCGGCATCCAGGAGCCACCCGATCAGGGCCTCGGCCACTGCGCTCCTCGCCACCGATCCGAAATCGCCTAGGTGCCCGTGTAGGTCTCAGGGTCCGGCCGGAACCGGGTGCCGTCGTCCAACGCGTTGAGTTCATCCATGTGCTCGGCGGCCAGCTCGAAGTCGAACACGTCGAAGTTCTCGGCGATGCGCTCGGCGGACGACGAGCGCGGGATCACGACGTTGCCGAGCTGGATGCTCCACCGGATCAGCACCTGCGCCGGGGACTTGCCGTACTCGCCCGCAATCGACTGGACGGTCGCGTTCTCCAACAGCCTGCCCACGCCGAGCGGCCCGTACGCCTCGGTCACGATGCCGTGTTCGGCGTTGACCGCCCGCAACGCCGCCTGATTGAGCAGCGGATGCAACTCGATCTGGTTGATCGCCGGGACGAAGTACGACAGGTCGACGACGTTCGAGAGGTCGTCGGGCGTGAAGTTGCAGACGCCGATGGACTTGGCTCGGCCGTCTTCCTTCGCCTTCATCATGCCGCCCCAGCTGTGGACGTACCTGCCCGCATCGCCGGCGGGCCAGTGGATCAGATAGAGGTCGACGTAGTCCATGCCCAAGCGCTCGAGGCTGGCCTTGCACGCCTCCTGCGCCGCCTGAAAGCCCTGATTCTCGGTGGCCAGCTTCGTGGTGACGAAGATCTCGGCGCGCGGAATCCCCGACGCGGCAACGGCCCGCCCCACCGCCGCCTCGTTGCCATATGCCGCGGCGGTGTCGATCAGACGGACGCCGATCTCGAGGGCGGACGAGACTGCGTGTTCGGTCTGCGCCTCGGTCAGCTCACCGACGCCGATACCGAGGACCGGGATGGTGTTCTCGTCGTTGAGAGAGACGTTGGGTATCGCTGCCGCCGAGGTCATGTCACCTATCCTGTGAAGTTGAACGATCGTGGATCGGGCCCCAGTCGCGTGCCATCCTCGAGCGAGGCGATGGACGCCATGTCCTTCTCACTCAGCTCGAAGTCGAACACGTCGAAGTTACTCACAATCCGTTCGGGGTTCACCGATTTGGGGATGACGATATTACCGAGCTGGATATGCCACCTAATCAGTACCTGCGCTGGCGTTTTGCCATGGGTGTCGGCAACCGTGGTGACGGTCGGGTTCTGCAGCAGCGAGCCCTGGCCCAGCGGACTCCACGCCTCGGTAGCCACGCCGAGGCGGGCGTGCAGCTCCCGCAGTTCGTGCTGCGGCAGAAGGGGATGCAGCTCAATCTGATTGACCGTCGGGACGATTCCCGTGGCGTCGATCAGGATGTTGAGGTGCTCGGGGGCGAAGTTGCTAACGCCGATGGAGCGCACGCGGCCCTGGTCGCGAAGATGCGCGAACGCCTTGAAGGTGTCGACGTAGGCGTTCAGTTTGGGCATCGGCCAGTGGATGAGGTAGAGGTCGAGGTCGTCGACACCCAGCTTGTCGACGCTGGCGTCGAACGCCTTCAGCGTCTTGTCGTAGCCCTGCTCGGAATTCCGCAGCTTGGTCACCAGAAAGACGTCCGCACGCGGGATGCCGGAGGCCGCCAGGGCCCGTCCGACCTCGGCCTCGTTGCCGTACGCTGCGGCGGTGTCGACGTGCCGGTAGCCCGCCGCCAGCGCCGCGCTGACGGCCCGTTCGGTGTCGTCGGGAGGTGTCTGCCAAACACCCAACCCGACGGTGGGTATCGAATTACCGTCGTTCAATGGAACCGAGGGATGTGAAGGACTAGCCATGACGAAGAGTCTGCCAGCCGAGGCTGCACACACCGGATCGCCGCTAGCGACGCCACATCCGGAGGCGGGTCGACCGAGTCGGGTCCGCCTGGCCCGGGTCAACGCCGCCAGCCGTGTAGTGCTGCGCGCACTGCCGAAGATCCCCGACCCCGTCAAGCGGCTGTTGATGGGCCGCAGATCCGTCACGATCGACGGCAACACCCTGGACACCACGCTGCAGCTCCTGCTCGCCGCACAACGGTCTGCGGGCATGAAGGGATTGGTCGCCAGCTGGGACCTTTCGGTGGCGCGTACGCAGTTGCGCAAGCTGGCCGCCATGGTCGACGCGGACGTCGCCGTGGGCGTGAAGGACATGTCGATACCCGCTCCGGCCGGCGCGATCCGCGCGCGCCACTACGTCCCGGTCAACGCGGTGCCGGTTGACTCCTCGCGCAAGCGCTCGTCAGCGGACCCCGAGCCGTTGCTCGTCTTCTACCACGGTGGCGGTTTCGTGATCGGCGACATCGACACCCACGACGGACTGTGTCGACTGATCTGCCGCGACGCGGGCGTGCACGTGCTGTCCATCGACTACCGGCTCGCGCCGGAGCACACGGCACCGGCCGCCGTGCAGGACTGCTACGCCGCCTACCGATGGGCGCTGGAGCACGCGGCCGAGCTCGGCGCCGACCCCGCGCGGGTGGCGGTGGGTGGCGATAGTGCCGGCGGCAACCTCGCCGCCGTGGTGTCGCAGCAGGCTCGCGCAGACGGTGTGCGACTGCCCGCGCTGCAGCTGCTGATCTACCCCGTCACCGACTTCAGCGCCGACACCCGGTCGAAGACGCTGTTCGCCGACGGCTTCTTCCTGACCAAGGCGGACATGGACTGGTTCCGCGCCCAATACCTGGAGGGCGCACCGATCGACGGGGCGGACCCGCGGGTCGCGCCGCTGCTCGCCGACGACTTCTCGGGTCTCCCGCCCGCGCTGCTGCTGACCGGTGGTTTTGATCCGCTGCGTGACGAGGGCAATCAGTATGCCGTCGCCCTGGCCGCGGCCGGGGTACCCGTCGACCATCGGCACTACGGATCACTCATCCACGGTTTCGCGAACTTCTTCCCACTCGGCGGCGGCAGCGCCACCGCGACTGCCGACATGGTGTCGGCGATGAAGGCTCACCTAAGCCGCGGCTGAGATGCCTCGGACCGCGCCGGTACCCTTGTCCCCGTGGCCACGAAACCCAAGAAGAACGCCAGCTACGACCTGAAGGCCGCCGATCGCAGGCGCAACCTGTTCATCCAGATCGGGCTGACCGCGATCGTCGTGGTATTCGCCGTGGCCTTGGTGCTCTACATCGTGACGTCGGGCGACAAGAAGCCGTCCGGTGGCGAGGCGAAGTCGATCCGCGTGGCGTCGAGCAAGCTGATCACCAAGGAGGGCAGCACCGAGCCGAAGGCCGTGCTGTCGCTCTACGAAGACTTCCTCTGCCCGGTCTGCGGCAGGTTCGAGCAGCAGTTCGGCCCGACGGTCAACCAGCTCATCGAGAGCGGCGCGATCGCGGCGGACTACAACTTGGTGGCGATTCTGAGCAGGCCGGCCAACCAGAACTACTCGTCGCGGGCTGGTGCGGCGGCGTACTGCGTGGCCGACGAAGACACCACCCCGGACAAGCAGGTGTTTCGGCGGTTCCACGCGGCGCTCTACGCCCAGCAGCCCGACGAGACCGGGTCGGTGTTTCCCACCAACGCGCAGTTGATCGAGACCGCACGCCAGGCGGGCGTCGTTGGCAAGGTGCCCGACTGCATCAACAGCGGCCGCAACGTCGACATGGTCGACGGCCTCGCCGCCGCATCGAACGTGAACGCCACCCCGACCGTGCGGATCAACGGCGAGGACTACCAGTACTCCACGCCGGACGCGCTGGTCGCCAAGATCAAGGAGATCGTCGGGGACGTGCCTGGCCTGACGGCGGCGCCGCCCGCGGCCGCCCCGACCCAGCCCGGCGCACCGCCGGCACCGGCCGCACCCGCCCCGGCGGAACCCGGCGCCCCGGCGGCGCCGCCCGCCGCCGCCCCGGCGCAACCCGGCAAACCGACGCCGTGACGGTCACCGCGGCGAGTTCGGAGCCGTCGACCGAGCCGTCGGCCGACCGCCCCGCTGTCGGCGTGCCGACCGCGAGCGCAGTCTGGGTGCTGATCGCCGGTGTGGTCGGCCTCGCCGCGGCAGTCACGCTGACCATCGAGAAGATCAAGCTGCTCGAGAACCCCGCCTACGTTCCGTCCTGCAGTATCAACCCGGTGCTGTCGTGCGGATCGGTGATGGTCACCCCGCAGGCGGCGGCATTCGGCTTCCCCAACCCGCTGATCGGCATCGCGGCGTTCTCGGTCGTCCTCGTTAGCGGTGTATTGGCCGTTGCCAAAGTGCCACTGCCGCGCTGGTATTGGGCCGGTCTCGCGGCGGGCACGACGCTGGGCGTGGTCTTCATTCACTGGTTGATCTACCAGAGCCTGTACTCCATCGGCGCGCTGTGCCCGTACTGCATGGTGGTGTGGGCCGTCACCATTCCGCTGCTGGTGGTGGTGGCGTCGATCGCCTTGGCGCCCAAGGCGGGCAATGCGGGCAATGCGGTGGCGCGCTCGGTTCACCAGTGGCGCTGGTCGCTGGTCGCGCTGTGGTTCACCGCGCTGATTCTGCTGATTCTGGTGCGCTTCTGGGACTACTGGTCGACGCTCATCTAATAGCCGTCAAGCGGGAGGTTAGAGTAGCGCGTGATCTCCAAACTCCTGGTGGCCAATCGCGGTGAGATCGCGATCCGTGCCTTCCGCGCCGCCTACGAGATGGGCATCGCGACGGTCGCGGTCTACCCGTACGAGGATCGCAACTCGTCACATCGGCTGAAGGCCGACGAGTCCTACCAGATCGGTGAGATCGGCCGTCCGGTTCGCGCCTACCTATCGGTCGAGGAGATCATCCGCGTCGCCAAGCACGCAGGCGCCGACGCCGTGTATCCGGGTTACGGATTCCTTTCGGAGAACCCGGAGTTGGCCGCTGCGTGTGCCGAGGCGCGCATCACGTTCGTCGGCCCCGGCGCGGACGTGCTGGAATTGACGGGCAACAAGTCCCGTGCGATCGCCGCGGCGCAGGAGGCGGGCCTGCCGGTGCTGGCGTCGTCGGCACCGTCGGCTTCGGTCGAAGAGCTCGTTGGCGCGTCCGCGGACATGCACTTCCCGTTGTTCGTCAAGGCGGTGTCCGGCGGCGGCGGCCGGGGGATGAGGCGGGTGACCGAACCCGAGGCGCTGGCCGAGGCGATCGAAGCCGCCAGCCGTGAGGCCGAGTCGGCATTCGGTGATCCGACGGTCTACCTCGAACAGGCGGTGCTGAACCCGCGTCACATCGAGGTGCAGATCCTGGCCGACGGCCAGGGCAATGTCATCCACCTGTTCGAACGGGACTGCAGCGTGCAGCGCCGCCACCAGAAGGTGATCGAGCTCGCGCCAGCGCCCAATCTGCCCGGCGAGCTGCGGATGCGGATCTG
>JAVRPF010000363.1:0-10074 GCA_032162385.1 Mycobacterium sp. | reverse complement strand
TGGATTGCGCAACCCATCGTCGGTGGCCAGGTGCAACAGTTCGCGTCGGTGCGCGGTGAGCCGAAAGTCATTCCCCAGCAACGACTTGGCTGCGACAGCGCCCATGAGGACGACCACCTCGGGTTCGACGGCGTCGAGTTCGGCGAGCAGCCACGGCCGACAGGCCACCGCCTCCGTCCGGCTGGGTGTCTGGTGGATGCGGCGCTTGCCCCGCTCGGACCGGACGGCGAACTTGAAGTGCTTGACCGCGTTGGTGACGTACAGGCCGTCCCGGTCGATCCCGGCGGCGTCGAGCGCTTTGTCGAGGAGCCGGCCGGCGGGCCCGACGAACGGCTTGCCCGCCCGGTCCTCCTGGTCGCCGGGCTGCTCCCCCACCAGCATCATGCGCGCGGTGCGCGGCCCGGCGCCGAACACGGTCTGCTCGGCGTCCGCGTATAGCCGACAGCCCCGGCATCCCCTGGCCGCGGCCGCCAGCTTGGTCACGCTTCGCGTGTCCGGCACGAACGGTGCAGCGCTCCCAGTCTCCACGGCGAACGACTACCCCGGCGCACGATGGCTGAAGCACGACGTCGGCGACTTCGGATCGCCACTGCGGGCCCGATGACCGGGGCTGCTCCGGCTTGCCGCACCGGGAGTGGACCGTGTCCCCGCATGCTGACGTCGCCGCTCGCGGGCAACGCGCCTGCGTCAGTGCCGTCTGCGCCAGACGACGATCCCGACCGCGGAGACGGCGATCAGCGCCAACGGCAGTACCGGGCGTGCCCTGCCCTGGGAGGTGAGTATCTGCGCGCCGTGCACTGCGAGGTCTTTCGCGTCGGCGGCCTTCTGCTGGACGCTGCCCGGGGCCTCGTCCAGCGCGGCCACAGCGGCTTCGCCGGGCGGTCGGTGAGCGGAGTCGGACGGGGTCTGCGGGTTCTCGACACCTGCGTCCTGGCCGGGTTCGGGTGCAAGTGCGTCAGTGTCTGTCATGACGGGTTTCCTTCACGTCCTGCATGTTTCACGTTCTCGGTCGTCCGGGTCGGCGGCTCCGCAGCTGCCGTGAATCGTGGGCGATCGACTAGTCCCGCTCCCACGGGGCGGTGTCGTCCATCTTCGCGTAGTACTTCGCCAGATGGCTCTTGACTCTGTCGATGTCGCTCTCGGGCAGATCGGCGCCGCCGCGTGAGCCCTGCATGACCGCGCCTGCCGCCATCACGCCGCGGGGCACCGCGGTCAGCTTGCCGTTCACCACGTCAGCGATCAGCAGTTTGTAGCCGCCGAATTTGTCTTTGCCCTCTTTGTCGTACCAGACGTGGGCGTCCCGGTACTTCTCATTCGGCTCGTCCTGTGCATCGGCCCACCGGCGCACCCGTTGCTCGGCAGCAGCACCGTCCCACTCCCGATCACGATCCGCCAGCGGCAAGTCCTGGAAAGCAGTCACCGACATCGTTACCTCCTCGTTTGGGTCTCGAATGCCCAACGGCTGTGCGTGCCAAACGTCGGCAGCCGACATCGCCGCATCGCTTGCCGGGCAGGCGATACGGATCGCGACTCGGCCCAACCAGGAGTTCGGCTCGCCTTCCACGGCGGGGCACGGCCGACTCAACGACGCGGCAACTCACGACGGGTGGGCAGCGCTGACCGGCGCCAAGACTTCGGTGCTAGCCGTTGCCATTGCCGTTGCCGTCCTGACTTCGCATGGACGGTGGTGTCCCAACTTGGTGTGGATGGATCATGCGGTGCCCGTCGGGTGACGGCATCCTCAGAATGACTGGCAAGCGAGCGCAGGTGGTCGCCGAATCCGCCGGGTGCGCGGTAATCCCGCCGATCGGAGGTCAAGACGGGGTTATCGCCGTCCCAGATCAGGGGGGTCCCCGCCGCGACGAGCCGATCCACCATGTCGACGTCCTCACCAAGGTGTAGCGGTCGAAATCCGCCCACTCGCCAATAGGCGTCGGCGCGGACCCCGAGGTTCGCGCCGTGCACGTGTCCGTGGGTCGCCTCACCGCGCTGGTCCTCACCGAGCCGGTAGAGACGGTCGTAACGGCGCCGGGTCGCCGCCGAATGTTCCTGCCACTGCACCGCCACCGTTCCGACGGCGCCCTGCAACGCACTGCTGTGGTGCGCGACCTGGTCGGCCAGCCATCTCGGCGGCACCACGCAGTCCGCATCCGTTGTCGCCAGCCAGATCTGAGCGTCCGCGTCGGGTGCGACGGCAATGAATCCCGCCGCGCGTGCGGCACCCACGTTTCTCACCGACACCCTCAGCGTGCGCACCGACGCGGCAATGACGTCCTCGGAGCGATCAGTGCACGTGTCCAGTACCACGACCACGGTCACCGGGACGTCCACCTGGTCAGCGGCGGCGGCGACACTGGCCAGGCATCCGGGCAGACGGTCACGCTCGTTGTGCGCCGGGACCACGACGACGATCTCCCGCAAGGCGGCAACGATGGGCGTGTGAGGGCCGCGAACGGGTTGATTGTTGACCATGTCTCCTCGCCGAGATGACGGTGTCCGTTGGACGCCCGAGGCTGGAACGATCTGCAAGCGTAATATCGGCAACCGGTGCGGCGAAACATGCCCGGCTGATTTCGCCTTGCACTGCCGCCATTTCGGTGCCGGGACGGATTTCGTGTCACCTGGGCGCGCCGTGGTTTCGCGGCGCGGGCCATCAGGTCCTAGGCCGGTGTCCGGGTGTGAGATCGCGCAGGTCGGAGAACGACAACCAGTCCTCGATACCGTCGGGCGGCACTCCACTCACTGGCTCCAGCAGATGTCCGACGCGATCTCCGACGTCGAACCGGTCGACGATGCGCCCCACGAACCAGGCCGCCGCGGCGGTGAGAATGGGCATGCCGGCCGGACCGGGGCTCCAGTCGCAATGGTCGAACTCGTCGATCCTGTCACCGGTCTGTCCGCCGAATAGTTCGGCCACGCAGCGATCCCGCCGGGATACGACGTGGACGGCCAGATGCTTTGCGTTCTCGGCGATTCGATATGTGTGGTTCAGTCGGGATGGTCCGACGAGGAACCGTGGCGGATCGATGCTGGTCTGGCTGGCGAAACCGACCAGGCACCCTGCCGGTGGGTCATCTGTGCCATGCGCGCGGGTGCACACCACGAACAACGGATAGTCCAGCGTGGCCACCAGCCGTTCGAATGCGCCGGTTCCGTTTTCGACGCTCATCCCGGTGCCGACCGCCCGGCGAGCCGGATCACCATGACGCGGTTGCGCGGCCGAACGTCGGGAATCGTCGCTGGGTTCGCGGAATCGCCTTCCAACACCGGTGCGGTGCGGTCGAGGAAAACGGGTAACCCAGATCACGCAACCCGGTCGCCGCCGTGGGCCGCATCGCCTGTCTTCGGACGTCGACCCAACCAACCCAATGGAGGGTGACCACGATGAGTGACGAGCGAGCCGATCGGATCAGCCATTGGCTGTCGGTAGCCGATGATCAGGACACACCCGAGAAGGAGTTGGCCGCCCGTTACACCGCTGCCGCGGCCGCGCGGCTGTGGGCGCTGCACCGCTTGGACGACACCCCCGACGATGCCCCGAAAGAGTGGGCCCAGGTGCGCGAACTGGCTGATCAAGCCGACAAATACCTTGACGATGACCGCCAGGATGAAGCCCTATTCCGCCGCGCTCAGGCCAACCTCGTGGCCTTGCAGCTGTTCGAAGACTCCGACCAGCGACCCGCATCTGCGGAGGGCGATGACAGCGACGAAGGCGATGGCGATACGGCCGAGCACGATCAAGACGGTGACGGCCACTGACCGACACAACCGTTGCGCAGCGCGGACACCTCACGGCGATACCCGTTGCGCGCCAAGCATGTCCGTACCGGATCCGCCACCGGCCCTGCTACCCTCAGTTGCCGAGCAAGTCGTTGAGATCGTCGGCGTGCTCCTCTTCCTGCTCGAGGATCTTCTCCATCAGCCGCCGCGTGGTCGGATCGGCGTCGCCGATCCATGGGATGATCTCCTGGTAGCTGGTGCTTACGATCCGGGGTGGCGATCACCTCGTTGAGTATCTCGGTGAGCCGGTCGCGGTCGATGGTGTTGCCGCCGGTCACCGCGCCGGCCTCCATGTGCTTGCGGGCGACGTCGCGGATCTTGGTGACGCCAACAGTCAGGGCGCACGCCGCGAAGTCGCCGTGCCGTGCACAATTCGTCGACAACCAGCATCATCCGTCGTATTCTGCATTCAGGTTGAGCGCGCAGCCCTTGGTGACGTCGCCGGTCCGCTCATGAGCCTAAGACCTCTCACATCGTGCCGCCGTCGGCGTGACCAGACCCAGTGCCCCATTTGCGTCTGGAGGTCGGCCATGACCACTGTCGAAATCGGTACCAGGACCTCGCTCGGAAGCCTGGATGACGGGGCGGAGGCGTCCGGAAGGGCGCGTTTTTCCACTCGCCTCTACCTCCCGGCGCGGCTGATCGTCACCGTCGAAGGTGAGGTCGATGCAAGCAACCGACGCGATCTGGGCCGTTACGTCGAACGTCACCTGCGCCCGACCACGCAATTGCTCCTGGATCTGCGTGCCGTGGACTTCTTCGGCGCGCAGGGGTTTTCAGCGCTGCACTACATCAGCGTGTGCTGCAGCCGATCCGACGTCGACTGGGTGTGCGTCGGTGGCCGCGCTGTCGTACGCCTCCTGAACATCGTCGATCCCGACCAACTCCTGCCCCTGGCCGACGACTTCGACTCGGCGTGCGAATACCTCGACCATCTCGTGTGCCGCCGCTACCTCATACCGGGGGCCGATGTCCCCCGCAGGGGACTCAATTGAGACCCGCGGCTCGTGACGAATGGCACGCCAGGCTCTCCGAGATCTTCGGATATGGAGGTTGGAAGCGCCGCCGCGGTTGGGCATGCGTGGGTCACGCGAGGACACCCGTCGGCACGGGGAATCCGCTGGGTCCTTCCTCGGTAGCGCTGGCCCATTGAACGTGAGTGTCGCTGTCCGCCAGCGTGATTGCGGAGATCAGGTCTGCAGTTGGGGCAGCACATGCGGCTGCCACCTGGTCAAGAGCCCATCGCCAACGAGTCACCTGCTCCTCAGTTCACGCGTACCGGTGTGGGCCGTGCCTCGGCGATGAGCGTTTCACCGGTGTCGTAGTCGTCGTCGGCGTCGTGGGTGAGGACGCCGACGGCCGAGCCGTCGGACTCGTACCAGACGGTGAATCCGTCGGCTCGTTCGAGCAACCGGTCATGGTCGTAGCCGTCGCCCCAGGCGTGGTACTTCAGCGTGGCATCGCCGATGGTGCTCCAGAAGCCGGGCACGTCCTGCCATGTCGACGGCTGCCCGGCCGCGTCTGCTCCGGCGATCGCCCCTTGGTCGTCGGCGTCCTGCCAGTGTTCGACGACGATGTGGCGGCCGACCCGAGTGTTGAATGCCAGCGCGAGGTCTCCCACCGCGTACACGTCGGGGGCTGAGGTGCGCATGTCGGCGCCGACGACCACGCGTGAATCCCGGACGTTCAGGCCGGCGTGCTCGGCGAGCGCGCTGCGGGGCGTGACGCCGGTCGCGGCGACGATGAGGTCGCAGTCGATGCTGACTCCGTCGTCGAGGCGCACGACGCCTTCGGTGAGTTCGCGCACCGATACTCCCCCGACGTAGCGGGCACCCGTCAGTTCCACCAGGGCTTGCAGTCGGCGTCCCGCGGCAGAGCCGAGCCGTTTCTCCTGCGGCACGTGCTCGGGAGCGACGAGGGTGACGGCCAGTCCGTTGAGGGCGAGGGAGGCGGCCACTTCGCACCCGATGAAACCGGCACCCACGACCACCGCCGAGGCCGCGTCGGCGGCCGCCTGACGCAGCCGCGCAGCGTCGGCAAGGGACCTCAGCTGCAGCGCGTGGTGGCTGCCGGGCACCGGCAGCGGTGTGGGTGCGGCGCCGCAGGCCAGCACCAGTGAGATGTACGTGTAGGTATCGCCGCACGCGGTGACGGTGTGCGCGGCGGGGTCGATCGCGACGACTTCGGCCGCGAGCCGCAGGTCGATGGAACGTTCGGCGTACCAGTGCGCCGGGTGCAGCCACACGTCGTTGGTGTCGCACCGCAGATAGTCCTTGCTCAACGGTGGACGGGCGTATGGCAGTTCCGGATCGGCGGTGAGGATGCGCACCGGCAGCTCGCGATTGTGATCCCGAAACGCGTCGGCGGCGCTGACTCCGCCTGGCCCGCTGCCGATGACGATCAGTCCCGGTTCGTCCATGCCGGCCTCGTACCCGCGCCGACAAGATTCCACACCCGCGGCTGGCCGCGCCGCGGTGAATTCGAGGGTTGCTCCCGCGCCCTCCTCATGGATATGACACGCACCCAACTCCGGGGAACCTCGATCACGCTCGGCACACCCGGAAGGTGTTCAGACTGGGGTCGGTGGCGTCGGGCACCGCCATGCCCGCGGCAGCGCCCGAACGCAGGTAATCGATCACGGCCGCATCGAGCCGTTCGCCGGGAACCACCACCGGAATGCCGGGCGGGTACGGCGTGAGCTGTTCGGCTGCCACACATCCGGCGGCGCTATCGGCCGGCATCTGCACGCTCGGTCCAAAGAATGCGGTGTGCGGCGCGCACACCGTCTCCAGGGCCAACTGGTCAGGAGCCGGCACCTCGATCGCGGGGCTGGTCGGCAGTGCGGGCGCGTGCCGCGTGAAGTCGGTCAACGCCTCGATCAGACGCTCGACGGTGGCCTCGTCGTCGGCGATCGAGACGGTGGCCAGGATGCGGCGGTGGTCGGCCATGCCAACGTCGAGGTGCCGATGCTCGCGCAGCCAGTCGGCGCATTGGTAGCCCGAGACGCCGAGATCGCTGACGTCGACCAGCATCTGGAGTCGGTCCAGGTCGTGGGAAGCTTGGTGTCCGAGTAGCTCGTCGTCGAGCACGTGCAGGCCGTCCAGCTGTTCGATGCGGGTACGCGCGTCACGTGCCAAGTCGATTGCCGCACCAAGCAACTGGCGTCCTTGGTGCACCATCTGGTGCCGCCAGCCATCGAGAGCCCCGTAGACCAGGACGCTGGGGCTCGTGGTCATCAGCAGGTCGGCGCAAGCGGTCAGATGCGCCCACTCGACCAGCTCGCCCTGATGGTGAAACACCGATCCTTGCTCGAATCCGGTACCCATCTTGTGGACGCTGACCACGCAGACATCGGCACCGGCGTCCATCGCCCAGGTAGGCAGCTCAGGATGGAACGGCAGGTGCGCACCCCAGGCTTCGTCCACGATGAGCGGCTTGCCCCGGCGGTGACATACCTTGGCGATGCCTGCGATGTCGGCGCAGGTGCCATACGGTGACGGGCTCACGATCAACGCGGCTGCGGCATCGGCATTGTCCCGCCATGCCGCTTCGACCTGCGCTGGCGACGGTGGATGCGACACGTGACGTTGAGAGTCCCACTGCGGGGTGATCCAGCGGGGCCGCACACTCGAGAAGATCAGGCCGGCCACGATCGACTTGTGGCTGTCGCGGCCGAGCAGCAGGCCGCCGGGATGGTCCCCCGCCACGGCGAGCATCGCCGCCTTCACCGACAGGGAGCTGCCGCAGGTGGAGAAGAACGCGTTGTCCGCGCCGACCGCGTCTGCCATGAGCTCTTCGGCGTGGCGCAGGTAGCCACCCCGGGAGCGTCGATCGTCCAGACCGCTGGAGGCTAAGACGTCGTTGCAGAAGGGGTGCTCGCCGAGGACTTCCCTGACGGTGTCGCCGATGCCGCGGCCCTGCCGATGTCCCGGGGGTGTGAAGCCGTAGCGGTCCCGGCGCCGGTAGTCGCGCAACGCGTCCAAGACAGGGGTCCGGGACTGATCCGTCATCGACGGTCGTCCCTGCGCACGCAGGCAATCGGCGCTCGCCTCGACACTTGGTCCGCGCGGCGGCCGACCAGTTCACCTGGATCGGCGACGTTGGGCGACAGATTTCCGGTCCAGTTGAACAGGGCTTGGTTCGGGTCACCGAACGGCGGCACGATCGGAGCGTCCTCGGACGGTGAAATGTACATGGTTGGCATGCTTCTCGACGATGGTGGCAGTGATTGTCGTACTCAGTGGTTGCGCAGCGCCCGGACCAGTTCGGACTTGCGCTTGCCGGAGTATCCGCTGATGCCGAGTTCCTTGGCGCGCTGCTTCAACTCGGTCACCGTCCAGTCGTCGTAGGAGCCGGACTTGCCGCCCTTACGCGCCACACCCGACGTACCGCGGGCTGCGGCGGCGTTGGATATGCGGGCCGCCTTCTGCTTGGAGTCGCCGTCCTTCCGCAGTTCGGTGTAGAGCTTCTCGTTCTTGATCGACGACCGGCGTGTGGCCATTTCGCGCGTCCCTTCGTGCCTCGAACACATGGTGCTGCTCTTCGTTTCGTTCCCCGTGTCGGACCTGCTCAAACGCCACTCACTCACGCCGGGCGGAGACCGACGCCGAGGGGGCAACCCGAGGTTGCGCCATGCGCAGGACCGCCTACGATCGCGGTCGGAGTCTTCACCGGAAAGTCGGCTGGCGAGTTCGCGTTCACTACGTTCTCGGCATGCACAGCGGTCGCGAACGGACCGAACAGGATTGGCGCGACCTACTCACGGCGACGGGTTCCGGGACATCGTCGTGTACGACACCGCCTCACCCGTCGCGGTTGTCAAGGCGGTTGTGGGCAATTCCTGACCGGCGACGACCATGTCGACCAATGTTGTTGGGCGCTCAGGCGTTCGGATGGTGAGTCCGCCGTCGACGACGAGTACCGCGCCGGTGATGTACGAGGCGGCCGGTAGCAGCAGCGACAACGTCGCGTGCGCGACCTCTTCGGGATCCCCGTAACGACGTAAGGCCGTACGTCGGCGGGCGAAGGTCGCCTTCTGCTCGTCAGCGATGATTGCGGTCATCCCCGTGTTGATCGGGCCTGGGCACACACAGTTCACCGTCACCCCGGTCGCACCGAGTTCGACCGCCAGCGACCGCGTCAGACCGATCACGCCATGTTTCGCGACCGTGTAGGGCGAAATTCCGCCCGTCGCGCCCAGTCCGTCTGTCGAAGCCACATTGACGATGCGGCCTCTGCGCTCCCGGCGCAGATCGGGCAGTGCGGCGCGAACGAACCGCGCGTAGGCGGTCAGATTGATTGCCATGGTGGTCGCCCAATGGTCCTCGAAGTCGTCACCGTCGATCAGCACCGGGATGCTCACCCCGGCGTTGTTGACCAGGCCGTCGATCGCGCCAAGGGATTCTCGGATCTCCGTGATGACGGTTGCCGGGACGTCGGTGTCACCGACGTCCGCGACGACGGCGTGGACGCGGCCGCCCACGTCGCTGATCTCATCGACCACGCGTGCGAGCCCATCGGCATCACGGTCGACGACACCGACCGCGGCGCCCTCATCGACGAGGAGATGCGCGGTCGCACGCCCCATGCCGCTGGCGGCCCCCGTGACCACGAATACGTTGCGCTTGACTGAGCGACTCAGCGATGTCAGGCGGGGCATCCGACGTCAGGCCGTTCCGCCGTCGGAGAGGAAGAACCGGTCCCAGTTCCGAACTTTGTTGTATTCCTTCATCTTTCGCCTACGAACCCTTCCCGCATCCTGGTCGGTTGGACCAAACGCCGCGACGAAGGACTGCGCGAGCATTCTGGCGTCGGCACCGTCGGACTTGGTGTCTTGCAAGATGGTCGTGTAATCCATTCGCACCAGTCTTCGACGGTCTCGGGGTACAGGCTCGGCTCGACGCCGAGAATGTATCCAAGGTAACGCCAGATGTGCCGCGTTGACTCGGCCACCTGAGCGGGCTTCGGCGCTGTATCTGAATTCAGAGCTCGAGACTTAGTCGAGGGGGATCGGCGCTGAAGGTTGGGCCGGATTTTGGCCGGATGAACCTCGCCCTATTAGGTCCGATTGCCAGAGTTCAGCGGCCGTTTGGGCCTCTGAACTGCGGTAATGAAGTGGCCAGGGCCGGGATCGAACCGGCGACCTTCCGCTTTTCAGGCGGACGCTGGTACCAACTGAGCTACCTGGCCGGTAGGCACACCGTGCCTCGCCGTACTGGCGACCCTGACGGGACTCGAACCCGCGACCTCCGCCGTGACAGGGCGGCGCGCTAACCAACTGCGCCACAGGGCCTT
>JAVRPF010000362.1:0-3217 GCA_032162385.1 Mycobacterium sp. | reverse complement strand
CAGGGGTTTTCGCGGCCGTGCTGGCCGAGTCGGTCGGTGAGTCGGGGCACGTGGTGAGCGTCGACACGTCCCGCGGTTCGTCGCGGGCGGCCCGTGCGGCGCTCGCGGACCTCGGTCACGTGTCGGTGGTCACCGATTCCGTGCGCCGCGCGTTGACCGGACAGCCGGGCCGTGCCGACGTCGCCGTGCTCGATCCGCCGCGGACCGGCGCCGGCCGTGAGGTCATCGGCCTGCTGGCCGCCGCCTGTGTGCCGCGGATCATCCACATCGGTTGCGAGGCAGCATCCTTTGCACGCGACGTCGGTCTGTACCGCGGCCACGGGTACGCAGTCGAGGAGCTGCGTGTGTTCGACTCGTTTCCGCTGACCCACCACGTCGAGTGCGTCGCGGTACTCACGCGCTAACGCTCTGCGAAGTGACGTTGTAGCCGCCCGATGCCATGGCGCGAACAGCGCACCGACGCCGGCCGCGACCACCGGCGTGGCGAGACGGAGCCCTGCCTCTAGGCAGCGACATTGATCTGTACGTGGCGCGCACGAGCCCAAGTGTCAACCGTCAGACTGGTTCCCGACTCGACCCAGACGTTGCCGTCAAGAACCCGTCAAAGACGGCAATCAAGGCTCTCACTTCCACTCGAAGTTGGGGTTGGTGTATACCTCGTCCGGCATGAGGGACGTGAGACTTCGTGTGCCGAGCTCCTTCTCGAACATCTCCCTGACCGAGGGATCCTCGGCGCTGTACTCGATCTGATCGTTAGCGGTGACGACCTTTTCGGTGTATCCGTGCAGCTGAATCGGCGGGTGGATCGCTAGATAGCGGGCCGGCATACCGCCAACGTTGAAGTGCTGATGGAACCACCGGTTCGGGGGCACGAACATCGACCCTTCCTGCCAGCGAACAACTACTTTCTCCCCACCCTCTGGCCCCATGACCGAGTAGCCCTCCCCGCCGGGAATCAGGATCGCGCGGCCGGGGCCATGGCGATGAGCCTTCTTGTAGGTGCGCGGCAGCGCGCCCGCGTAGGCCTTTCTGATGTTAATGGTTTGGCCATTATGATATAGAGCCTCTGGCGGATGTGTCTAGTGTCGTGCTGGACCTGGCCGGCTAGCCCGACGGGATGCGGGTGATCGTGAGAAAAGAACGCCCGCACCCCGGCGCCCAGCTGCGCCTCACCCGCGGGCAACTGCCCGACCTCGAGATGCGCAACCGCCGCCGCGCCCGCTGCGATGAGCGCATCCGCGTCGCGAAAGACACCGGCCTGCACAACCTTCCGCTACACGGCTTCGACTGTTCACGATCGCCGCACGCTTCGCACGTCACGCCCGCCGAATTGGGCTCCGGTTCTGCGCACATGCCCGATGGGCCGAACTACTCACCCTGGCTCTGACCCGACGCAAACCGACCTGACCAGCCGAATCCATCCAACCGATCAACAAAGACCAAGAACCGGGCGGGGCTGCTGTCTGTAGACATCCCGGGGATGTAAGTCGTCAAGCCGCGGCGCAAACACACCTATTGACCGGACTCGTGCCGCGCGAATTGCCCCATTCTCGCGGCGAATCCTACGCCGTCGCTCAGGAAGTTCTGAGTCTCGAGGCGAAAACTTGCTGTGTACGCCTTCGATCCTGTGTCGCAAGGCAGTTGACTGAGCAGGAATGAAATGACCCGTACTGATCACGACAGCTGGGACCTCCGATCCAGCGTGGGAACAACGGCCACGATGGTTGCCGCGGCGCGGGCTGTGGCGACCCGGCAACCACACGCCATCATCAACGACCCATGGGCGGCGCCACTGGTTGAGGCGGTCGGCATTGAATCCCTCAGCCGCATGGTCCAACTCGGAACGCCCCCGGCAGACGCCGGACTCGGCAGTGACCTGCGGCTGCAACCCACGATCGATTCGTTCGCCGTGCGTACCCGCTTCTTCGACGAGTTCTTCACCACTGCAACGAATTCGGGTATCCAGCAGGTCGTGATACTGGCGGCCGGCCTGGATTCGCGCGCTTACAGATTGCCCTGGCCGCAGGGTACCGTCATCTATGAAGTGGATCTACCGAGCGTTCTTTCCTTCAAGGCGGGCGTGTTCTCCGGGCTGGGCGTGGCGCCGCTGGCAAGCCACCGGCCAGTCGCGTGCGATCTTCGCGACGATTGGACAGAAGCGCTGCGCGGAAACGGATTTGATGCATTACGGCCGACGGCATGGAGTGCAGAAGGATTGTTGATGTATCTTCCGCCGGACGCCCAAGACCACCTGTTCGACACCATTACGACGCTGAGCGCCCCACAATCGCGACTTGCCACCGAGTATCACCCGGACCATCTCGACGAAGTGAGTCGACGAACAGCCGCTGACGCTCGCTGGAGGGTCAATGGCATCGACATCGACACCGCCCGACTCGTCTACGGCGGCGAGCGCCACCCAGTACGGGATTACCTTGCCGCCCAAGGCTGGAGCGTTGCCGAGCAGACGCGTGTGAGCCTGTTCGGGCAGTACGGTCTGTCGACTCCGGAAGATGACGCGCCGATGCGCAACGTGGTGGCTGTCACCGCACATCTCGATTAGGGCGTGTCCCCCCAATGTGACGCCGGGTGTCGGTCAGCGTGTTGGGTGTGTCTCGTGATGCGGCGTTGACCGATGCGCGGTGGAGTGTGATCGAGCCGTTGTTGGCGTGTTCGATGGCGCCGCGCCGGTGGGGTGCACGTGATGGGTCCCTGCCGGCTGTGTGATCACTAGACTTCCGACAATGCCGACCGGTCTGCGACTGCTCAGCCGCGGTTCCTGGCCGGAGGCCAACCGGCTCGCCGAGATCCTGCGCCGCGAGACCGTTGGCGGGGTGCTCCTGCTGATCGCAGGCGCGACGGCGCTGGTGTGGGCGAACTCCCCGTGGTCGCACGTCTACCGCGACGTGTCGGAGTTCGCGTTCGGCCCTGAGGCTTTGCACCTGAGGCTGACCCTTGCGTCGTGGGCCGCCGACGGACTGCTGGCAATTTTCTTCTTCGTGGTGGGACTGGAACTCAAGCGCGAGTTCGTCGCGGGCGACCTGCGCAACCCTGCGCGTGCCGCCCTGCCGATCGCTGCCGCCCTTGGCGGGATGATCGTGCCCGCCGCCATCTACGTCGGCACCAACCTGGCCGCGGGCCACCCCGAGAACCTCGACGGCTGGGCGGTGCCCATCGCCACCGACATCGCGTTCGCGCTGGCCGTGCTGGCGGTGCT
>JAVRPF010000361.1:0-2589 GCA_032162385.1 Mycobacterium sp. | reverse complement strand
TCGATGCCGAGGCCGTCGTCGCCACGGTCTTGGCCTCGATGCTGGGGGCCGAACTGGTCTCGAGCGCGTTGTCCGACGGGCGCGATCTTCGCCGCCGCTTTGCACTCAACCTGGAGATCCTGCTGCCTGCGATCGTTGCCGAGGAATCGCTCCGTTACTACCGCGAGTTCCTCGCCCGACAGTCGATGCGCATCTCGCCATCGAAGCCGCAAGATGGGCTCATCCCCCGTCGGACCACAGCCGCTCCGTGACGTCCAGGAACGTCGCCAGTGCGACGGGATCGTCGCCCCGCAGAAGTGCCGACTTGCTCATCCGGGCGTGGACGACCGAACGGTCCCGGTGCCGCAACTCGACGACCAGGCCGGCGTGGGCATGCAGGACGGACAGCGCCGATTCGTCGGTCGGCATGGTGTAAAACACCTGCCGGAACCTCAACGCCATGACCTCGTCGACGCTCCTGCCGACCATCTCGCCGAAGGCACCGTTGGCGAAGATGATCGATCCGTCCTCGGCGATGGCCAACACGGGCACCGGAAACCGCTCCAACAGAACCAACGCGGGCAATTCGCTCAACAGTGCCATCGGCGACTGCCGGGTCTCTGCGTCACGACGCCTGTCCACGACTCGATTATCGCCCCTCGGTCGATGCAGTCACCCAACGCGAGTCCGAGTTGCATAACTAGGTTTACTGTCTGCGTACGAGCATCGACGGACGGGGAACGCATGGATCTGGCGTGGTCGGCTACCGACATCGCCTTTCGCGATGAGGTGCGGGCATTCCTGCAGGAGAAGCTGACGCCGGAACTGCAACGCGCCGGTCGCCTGATGACGAGCGTCTACAGCGACCACGAGGCGAGCCTGCAGTGGCAACGGATTCTGCACGAAAGGGGTTGGGCGGCACCCGCTTGGCCACTCGAACACGGCGGCTGCGACTGGAGCCTGGCGCAGCACTACGTCTTCAGCCGCGAGTCGACGCTGGCGGGCGCCCCCGCGCTGTCTCCGATGGGCATCCGGATGGTCGCGCACGCGATCGTCGCCTACGGCACGCCAGCGCAGAAGGACTACTTCCTGCCCCGCATCCTGACCGGCGAGGTGTTCTTCTGCCAGGGCTACTCCGAACCAGAATCCGGGTCGGACCTGGCGTCGCTGTCCATGGCCGCCATCGACGACGGCGACGATCTGGTCTGCACGGGCAGCAAGATCTGGACCACACACGCCCGTGAGGCGAACTGGATGTTCGGCCTGATCCGGACGTCGCGCACCGCCAAGAAGCAGCAGGGCATCACGTTCGTGCTGATCGATATGGGCTCGCCTGGCATCCAGATCCGCCCGCTGGTCATGACGTCGGGCGAGGAGATCCAGAACCAGGTCTTCTTCGACGAGGTGCGTGTCCCGAAGACGAACGTGATCGGCCAGATCGACGACGGCTGGACCGTGGCCAAGTACCTGCTGGAGTTCGAGCGTGGCGGTGGCGCGCACGCGCCGGCGCTGCAGGTGATGGCCGAGGAGGTGGCCGCCGCCGCCGCCAGCCAGCCCGGCCCCGGTGGTGGAAGTTTGATCGACGATCCCGGGTTCGCCCGCAAGCTCGCCGACGCACGCATCCGCACCGAGGTGCTCGAGATCCTCGAATACCGTGTGCTGACCGCGCTGGCCGGTGGCGGGCACCCCGGCTCCGCATCGTCGATGCTCAAGGTGCTGGCCACCGAGCTCAGCCAGGCGCTCACCGAACTGGCGCTGGAGGCCGCCGGGCCACGCGGCCGCGCTTACCAGCCACACGCCACCCGCCCTGGCGGACCGGTGGCCGAGTTCGAGCCACCGCCCGACGGCTACGTCACCGGCGAGACCTGGCAGGCGGTTGCACCGCTGCGCTACTTCAACGACCGCGCCGGCTCGATCTACGCGGGCAGCAACGAGATTCAGCGAAACATTCTGGCCAAGGCAGCTCTGGGACTCTAGGGACTACAGATGGACTTCAACTTCTCCCACGAACAGCAACTCCTGCGCGACGGGCTCACCAGGTTCCTGGCGACGCGCTACGACCTCGAGAAGAGCCGGTCGGCGGCCAAGACCGGACTTGGTTGGCAGCCCGACATCTGGCGCGCATTCGCCGATGAACTCGGCATCCTCGGCGCCGCCCTTCCCGAGGACGTCGGCGGGATCGGCGGTGGGCCCGTCGAGGTGATGGTCATTGCCGAAGCCCTCGGCCACGCATTGGTCATCGAACCGTACGTGGACACCGCGGTGGTGGCGGCAGGCTTGCTGCGCCGCGCAGGCGGCGACGTCGCGACCGCCGTGCTGGAGAACATCGTCGCCGGCCGGGCGATCGTCGCGCTGGCCGCCGCGGAGGCGGAGTCCGGCGACCACTGGCAGGACGCCGCGACCACGGCACATCGGGACGAATCCGACTGGGTGCTCGACGGCGCCAAGATCATGGCCGTCGGCGCCCCGCTCGCGACGCATCTGTTGGTGACCGCCCGCACCGCCGGTGGTCTCTCGCTGTTCTGCGTTGATGTCGGCACGTCGGGCATCGACGTCCACGGTTACCGCACGGTCGACGACCGTCGGGCCGCCGATCTGGTGCTCACCGGT
>JAVRPF010000360.1:0-3812 GCA_032162385.1 Mycobacterium sp. | reverse complement strand
GACAGTGACATATCGACATGGTGCCGGATCGACCGAGGTGCGACCCGCATGACATGGCGACCGATCTAATGTGGTCGACGTGAACTCGGCCGATTTCGGGATCCCATGAACCAGCACCCGCACCTGCAGCTTGTGCCGGTTCCGGCGTCTCGGCCCGACCTGCGTTACCCGCGGCGGCGTGACATCGCCATCTACCGGCTCAGGATCGACCTCGACGACGCGCAACCACCGATCTGGCGACGGCTGGACTTGCGTTCGAACCTGACACTGGACCTGCTGCACCAGGTCCTGCAGGTGGCGTTCGGCTGGACCGACTCGCACCTGCATCGCTTCTCGCTCGGCGGCGGCGGGTTCGACCACCACAGTCAGCTGTTCCTGTGCGCGTACGACATGGATAACAAGGAGTGGGAAGACGACGACGGACTGCCCGCCGCCGGGATTCGCTTGGACGAAACCCTTTGCGAACCTGGCGATACCCTGCGCTATCTCTACGACTACGGCGACAACTGGGAGTTGACGCTGCGCCTCGAAGAGGTTCTGCCCGCTGAAGCTGACTGTCCCGCAGCGGTCGTCGTCGACGGTGAGCGCGCTGCCCCTCCGGAGGACTGCGGGCATCTGGTCGACGCCGACAGCCTCGCCGATGTGCTTGCCGACCCCGCGCTCTTCGAGCCGCAGCGGGTCAACAAGGGCTTCGCCGGCGCGTACTTCGTGCTGCGTGAAGCTGGCATCGACACGCGCCTGGTCGACCTGGTCCATCGTCTCACCTATACCCCGCAGGGTGACGACCTGACCGAGGTGGCGCTCACGCTCGCCGGTTCGAGACCTCTGGACACGGTCGCTGTGGCCGACAACCTGCGGGCGTATCAGTGGTTCCTGGACCGGGCCCATTGCGGTGGCATTCCGCTGACGACCGCCGGATATCTCAAACCGGCCGACGTGGAGGAAGCCTCCAAAGTCGTTCCCGCAATGAATGATTGGATCGGCAAGCGCAATCGCGAGATCCAATGCTACCCACTGCTACGGTTCCGCGAAGGCGTGCAGTCGTTGGGACTGCTGCGCAAGCACAAGGGCACACTGTTGCTGACCAAGGCCGGCGTAGCGGCCCAGCGTGACCCCGACAGACTGTGGGAGCATCTGGCCGGTCGGCTGATTCCCAAGTCCAACGAGAAGTTTGAGGCGCAGGCCACTCTGCTTATGCTGGCATTTGCGGCGGCTTCGGCCGGTTCCAAACTGCCGTTCGACAAGATGACTGCGTTGCTGGCCGAACTCGGCTGGCGCTATTCCGACGGTCGGTCTATCTCGGAGTCGTCCCTGCACCAACTCCCCGTCTACGAAGTCTTGATCAACGTGACCCACCAGCCCGTCACCCGGGCGCGGCGGAATATCGTGAGTCCTGCGGCAGCAGCATTGGCGCGTAGGGCGCTATGCGGGAACTGAAAGCTTCAGCATGCTCAGGACGACCCGGAAGTCGGTCGCCAGCGGCTTCGCGAAGCGCGCCGAGCGGTCGCCGAACGGCGCCGGGCCAAGGCCGCCGCGCGCTGACAACCTCAAGATGGGTTCCCTGACCCGCGCAAGACGCTGATAGGACTTGCGTGCCACCACCCCACTTGACCAGCGGTCAACTTCGGCACTAAGCTAAGGCAAGGCTAAGACACCGGCCTCGGCCAAAGCCGCACAACGTATACAGGCGCGCATAGCGTTCATGACGTGCGGTCGATCGGCCCAATGCACCCCCGCACGAGTCCATTGAGTGCGCCGTCGGCACCCGGCTGGTCCCACCGGTTGGTCGTCGCCTCATCGAACCATTGAGCAGGTTAGCTCCGTTATCGCAGTTCAGAGCCTACTTCTCTTCGTCGGGCTGACAGGATTTGAACCTGCGACCACTTGAACGCCAGAAAATTGCGTTAACGCATTCTCGCTGGTCGGCGGTATCACGCGGCGGCTCTTGGCGCGGCAAGACGTTCACAGACGCGCAGATCGTTCGCCAGCGCGCATAACGTGTGGTCCCAAAGTCGTCCCAAATTCGGCGCCGAGCGATCTGCAGTCGAACCCGCCCACACGCTGCCGCAATCAGGATTCCCCGGTCAATCCCGCGACCGCGCCCGGACCACGTTGTCCACGAAGCCTATTCGTCGATCCGCGACCCGCGAGTGCGACTGGCGATACGGATCGCCATCGAATGCGGCGCGGCGAGAACGCACGTACATCCCCGCCGGCGTTGCAGCCGGCCCGGAAACTTCGCCCCTACACGTGATCAGCAGGGGTGGTCACGAACGCATCGTCCCGATCGGCGAGTAGCTCGCCGCCGAGCTACTCGCCGGCTCTCGTGTCTACGTGATGGTTCAGAACCACAGCGCATTTGGCCGGCCAAGTCGCGTTAACGCGCCTGGATGCCGGAGCCGTCGGAGGTCACGAGGAACTCCTGTTCCGGACGACCGGTAGTCCCGTAGCGCAGCCGCATAGTCACTTCGCCGGTGCTGGCCAATGTCGCCAGATATCGTTGAGCCGTTGCCCGCGAGATCCCGAGGGCGGTGCATACTTCGCCCGAGGACATCGGCGCGGCAGATGCCCGAAGCGCCTGCAGCACAAGAGTTTTAGTGGGTGAAGAGATGGCAGCGGCTTGCGCCGCCGCTGCGCGGGGACGAAGTGCATCCAGTGCCGCGCCCACGTCCTCCGCGCCAAGGTTGGGTCTAGCGAGGATCCGGCGGTACCGCGCGTATCCGGCGAGCCGGCCCGCCAGGTCAGCATGGGTGAATGGCTTCACGAGGTAGTTCAGCGCGCCAGCGGACAGGGCGGAGCGAATCGTGTCGGCCTCCGTGGCGGCCGTCAATATCATAGTGTCGCAGTGCCATTCACGGATAAGCTCGACGCCGGACCCATCCGGCAGGTAGACGTCTACCAGAGCCAGGTCTATCGCGGTGGATGCGACGGCCTTGCGGGCGCCAACGACGGTGTTCACCGTCGCGGCCACAGTAAAGCCCGGGATTGCGGTGACGATGCCCGCGTGCAGATTGGCGACCCGAAAGTCGTCGTCGACCACCAACACGCTTAACTCTGCGTTGCCCATACCGGCTCTTCCTCCACCATCACTCCCGGTAGCCGGGCGATGAACTCCGCGCCGCGCAGCGACACCGCGGTATTACCGGGACTGGACAACCGGACGTCGCCTCCCAGCGCACGAGCGATCTGCAGGGACAGCGCCAGGCCGATGCCGCGACCGCCCGGGATGCCGCGATCGGGCCGGGTGGACGCACCTTCGGTGAACAGGTGCGGCGTGAAATCCGGTTCAACACCGTCGCCGCTGTCGCCGACAGTGATGTGCAGAGTGAATCCCTCTTGCACCAGCTCGACTTCCACCTCTTTGATGTCGCTGTCTGTGATCCTGGTGGCCTCGATTGCATTGTCGAGCAGATTGCCCAGCACGGTCGTGACGTCGACGGGCAGCGCCAGAGTGCCCGACACCCATGTGTTGGCGCCGATGAGCAAAGTGACTCCGGCTTCCCTGGCGTATGCGGCCTTGGCGGCCAGAAAGGCCTGTAGGTAGGGGTCGTGGATCGTGTCGATGCCAGGGACTGCAGCACCGAGGGGGCCTGACCCGAGCAGTCTGTCAAGGTAATGCGATGCTTCGTCGGTCCGGCCGCTTTGGATGAGCCCGCTTAGCAGATGCAGCCGGTTGGCGAACTCATGGCGCTGTGCGCGCAGCACTGTGCTCATCGACCGCACCGCGTCGAGTTGTCGGGTCAACGATTCGACATCGGTGCGATCGCGGACGATGAGTACCGCGCCGAGGTCGTGCCCGTCGCGGCTCACCT
>JAVRPF010000359.1:0-2645 GCA_032162385.1 Mycobacterium sp. | reverse complement strand
CGGTTCCGGGTGATCGACCGGCTGCCCGAGCCGCCGAGCCTGGAGGCTGCCCGCGGCACGGTCG
This sequence comes from Mycobacterium sp., assembly GCA_032162385.1. GTDB lineage: Bacteria > Actinomycetota > Actinomycetes > Mycobacteriales > Mycobacteriaceae > Mycobacterium. The sequence continues at coordinate 2,581 of JAVRPF010000359.1, read as the reverse complement.
TGCACGGGATCCTGGAGCGGCTGTTCGACCTGCCGGCTGACGGTCGCACCATGGCGAGCGCGGCGGATCTGGTCGAGCCACAGTGGCGCGGCCTGCTGGCCGAGGACACGGAGCTGGCCCAACTTGTCGACGCCGACCCGGCCGGCCTCGTCGGGCTGCTCGAGTCGACCCGGGCACTGCTCGGCGCCTATTTCACGCTGGAGGATCCGCGTCGACTCGAGCCGGCCGAGCGCGAAGTCCTCGTGGAGACCACGCTCCCCTCGGGTGTCCGGCTCAAGGGTTTCGTCGATCGGCTGGACCGCGCAAGTGACGGGCGGCTTCGGGTCGTCGACTACAAGACCGGCAAGTCGCCCCGGGAGGAGTTCGAAGGCAAGGCGCTGTTCCAGCTGCGCTTCTATGCGCTGGTTCTTTGGCGCTCCACTGGCGTGCTGCCCACGATGCTCCTGCTCTACTACCTGGCCGATCGGGTGATCCTGGACTATCGGCCCGACGAGCCCGATCTCCTCGCGCTGGAGCGGCAGCTGGAGGCGCTCGGGGTCGCTATCGCCAAGGCGCGGGCGACCGGTGACTGGCGGCACAAGCAGAGCAAGCTGTGCGACTGGTGCGCATTTCAGGGACTTTGCCCGGCTTTCGGCGGCACGCCACCGCCATTGCCGGAGGGAACGGCAACGCTGCCCGAAGAGTCGGTGGTAGCGCTGGGTTAACGTCGCCCGGTGACTGGTGCCGCTACTAGCGATGTGGCTGCCCGCGCCGAAGGCGTGAGCAAGATCTACGGTGAGGGCGGCACTCGGGTCGTGGCCCTTGACGACGTCAGCGCGGCGTTCACTCGCGGTGCTTTCACGGCCATCATGGGGCCGTCCGGGTCGGGCAAGTCCACCCTGATGCACTGCCTCGCCGGACTCGACTCGGTCACGTCGGGCCACGTGTTTCTGGGTGATACCGAGATCACCGGCCTGGACGACAAACGCTTGACCACCCTGCGGCGTGACCGCATCGGCTTCGTCTTTCAGTCGTTCAACCTGGTGCCGACGCTGACGGCGATCGAGAACATCACGCTGCCGATGGACCTCGCCGGACGCAAGCCCGACCGCGAGTGGGTCGACCACGTGATCGCCACGGTCGGCCTCACCCACCGCCTGAAGCACCGCCCCAGCGAGCTGTCCGGCGGCCAGCAGCAGCGCGTCGCAGTCGCCCGTGCGCTGGCCGGCCGGCCGGAGCTGATCTTCGCCGACGAGCCCACCGGCAACCTCGACAGCAGCTCGGGCGCGCAGATCCTGGCGTTCATGCGCCACGCCGTCCGCGAGCTCGGTCAGACGATCGTCATGGTCACCCATGACGCCGTCGCCGCCGGCTACTCGGACCGCGTGGTCTTCCTCGCCGACGGTCGGATCACCGACCAGCTGGCCGCTCCGACCCCCGAGACCGTGCTCGACCACATGCGTCGACTCGGCACCTGAACTCATCCCCACTCCTAGATCGGACCACGGTCATGTTTCGTCTCACCGTCAAGAACTTCCTGGCGAACAAGGTTCGTTTCGCCCTCACCACCTTCGGCGTGATCCTCGCCGTCAGCTTCGTCGTCGCCGCCTTCGTGCTCGGTGACGGCCTGCGCAGCAGCTTCACCAAGGTCTCCGAAGACGTCACCGCCGGTGTCGACCTGCAGGTCCGCAACCACGTGGACTTCGGCGACGCCCCGCCACTCCCGGCGAGCACGGTCTCGACCGTCGCCGCGGTGCACGGCGTTGCCGCTGCCGTCGCCGACATCGAGTCGGCGGACAACGCCGTGCGCCCGATCCGACCGAACGGTGAGAACATCTCCACCACCGGTCCGCCGATGCTGGCCTTCAACTGGATCGACGACGAGCACCTGAGCCCGTTCACCCTCGTCGACGGCGCGCCGCCGCAGGTCGGTCAGTTCACGATGGACGTCGACTCGGCGGCCAAGTACGGCTTCGCCATCGGCGGCACGTACCACGTCGACACGCCGAACGGCCGCATCGATCTGACCCTGTCGGGGACGTCCTCGTTCGGCGCGCACAACGCCACGCTCGGTGCGGTGCTGATGCAGATGAACACCGCTCAGGCGAGCGAGCTGTTCGGCATCGACGGCATCAGCAACGTCGCCGTCCAGGTGGCCGACGGGGCCAGCGTCGCCGACGTGCGCAACGCGGTCGCCGAGGCCGTCCCGACGGCGCAGGTCGTCGACCACGCCAAGGTGCTGGCCGAGACGACCTCCGGCTTCACCGATTCGATCGACCTCGTGGGCAACATCCTGCTGGGGTTCGGCGCGGTTGCGGTGTTCGTCTCGATGTTCATCATCTACAACACCTTCGCCATCGTGATGAGCCAGCGCAGCCGGGAGCTGGCGCTGCTGCGCACCGTCGGTGCCGGCCCGGAGCAGATCCGTCGTTCCGTGCTGGGCGAGGCGTTGGCGGTGGGTGTGCTCGCCTCCGTCGGCGGCATCGCCGGTGGGATCGCCGTGGCCAAGGGCATCGACCTGCTGTTCAGGGCGATCGGGGTGCACCTCACGTCGTACCCGCTGATCCTCGCCCCGCGCACGCTCATCGCCGCGGCGACGATC
>JAVRPF010000358.1:0-2994 GCA_032162385.1 Mycobacterium sp. | reverse complement strand
CCAGCACCAGACACCCTGATGCGAGCACTGACCGGCGACCCGAATTCCACCTGATGGGGCAGCGACCCGGGCGACCCGAAGCGGCACCGCTGCCTCCGCAGAGCGAATAAGCTGCTGGCACATTCTTGGCACAGCGTGGGGTGGCACGTTGGCCGCCATATAGCGATCTACCTGGGAAGACTAGGGTGGGCGCGGACGGTATCGAACCGCCGACCGCTGGTGTGTAAAACCAGAGCTCTACCACTGAGCTACGCGCCCGTGCTCGGGCAGGCTACACGCCGACGAAGGGCGACGGGAAATCAGTCAGCCGACCTTCAGAGCGGCGAGGGCATCGGTCCACAACGCCTGGTTGCGAGCCTCGCCGGGCCCCTTCAGCTCGGCGAACCTGATCACTCCGGTTCGATCGATGACGAACGTGCCACGGTTGGCGAAACCGGTGTCGTCGTTGAACACGCCGTAGGCCTGGGCCACCGCGCCGTGCGGCCAGAAGTCGGAGAGCACCGGGAACGTGAAGCCGCTCTGCTTCGCCCACACCTTGTGCGTGGGCGGCGGTCCCACCGAGATCGCCAGCGTCTGGGTGTCGTCGTTGACATAACTCGACAGGTTGTCCCGGATTTCGTCGAGTTCGCCCTGACAGATGCCGGTGAACGCCAGAGGGAAGAACACCAACAGCACGTTCCTGCCCCGCAGCGCACACAGCGTGACGGGCTGCCCGTCCTGGTCCTTCAAAGTGAAGTCGGGTGCCTCAATGCCTGCTTCCAGCACTAGCGCGCTTTGGCCTTCGACTTCGGTTGGACGAGGCGGCTGGCGATCCAGTCACCAAGGTTCGCCGACGACGTCTGCATCAGACCCGCGGTGGGCGCCGACTCGGCTATCTCCGCTGGCTGCACGTGTCCCGGCTTACCGGTCTTGGGGGTGACCACCCAGATGACGCCGTCCTCGGCCAGCGGGGTGATGGCGTCCATGAGGCGATCGACGAGGTCCCCGTCGTCGTCGCGCCACCAGAGCAGCACTACGTCGACGACCTCGTCGGCGTCCTCGTCGAGTAGCTCACTGCCAGACGCGTCCTCGACGTCGACACGGATGTCGTCGTCGGTGTCCTCGTCCCAGCCCAACTCCTGGACAACCTGGTCCTTCTCGATGCCCAAACTGCGGGCGTAGTTCGGCGAGTCCGCCGCAACCACCGTGTCCTCCTTCAGCCTTCAGCCTGCGTGTTCGCTGGCCCTATAGTCGCACGCCACCGCCCAATAGCCGACGCCTGGCACGCAGGTTGGTCAGTATGCGGCATCGCACAGGTTCAGCGCGACGGTCTTCGCGTCGTTCAACTTACCGATCGCCGCATTGAACTCGTCCATCGAGGCACTCCCCGAAATGGCTCCCGCAACCGTCCTGGCTGCGTCGACCCACCCGTTGAGCGCGCCCGCGAGCTCGGGCGACAGCGGATCGGACAGGCTGCCGGCGACCAGATCAGCGGTGCGGTTCAGCGCGTCCGTCGCGGGCCCGGCCGTGGCCCCGATGTCCGGCGCGTTCTTGTTGTAGGCATCGACGTACTTGTTCACCGCGTCGATCGCGTCCACGCTGCTCGAACTCAACGCCTCGCAAGAGGTGTGCACGGCCTCGTTCGACACCGACGCCTGACGCTCGGACTCCCGCGTGCTGGAACTGGCGGCCGACTCCGCGGCCGATGCCGACACCGACGCCCGGTAGACGGGAGCGTCGGCGCGGTCGATCGACGCGCTGCCCTGCGTGACGCTGTTGCAGCCCACGACGATCATGGCCAGCCCGGCGAGGCCACCCATCGCCAGGCAGCTCGCGCGCAGCCGGCCCACCTGCTGCCGCCGACCCATCACGGTCTCCAGACGTTACCGGTTCCACCTTGCTATCGCGGGTTCATGCCGAGTAGTCAACCCCGGCGGTGCATCTACGGCACGATAGGAGCACGATGGACATGATCAGGACCGGGGCCCCGAGCACCCGCGTCCGCCAACCAAGGAGCGGCAGTTGACCACCGAGTTCGCCCGCCAAGACCTGGCCCAAAACTCCGGCACCGCAGGCGAACCCGACCGGGTTCGCGTGATCCGCGAGGGCGTTGCCTCCTACCTGCCCGACATCGACCCCGACGAGACCACCGAATGGCTCGAGTCGTTCGACGAGCTGCTCGAACGGTCGGGGCCTGCCAGGGCGCGCTACCTCATGTTGCGGCTTCTCGAGCGCTCCAGCGAACAGCGGGTCGCGATCCCCGCACTCACCTCGACCGATTACGTCAACACCATTCCCACCGAGCTGGAGCCGTGGTTTCCTGGCGACGAGGACGTCGAGCGCCGCTACCGCGCCTGGATCCGGTGGAATGCCGCCATCATGGTGCACCGCGCGCAGCGTCCGGGAGTCGGTGTGGGAGGCCACATCTCGACGTATGCGTCGTCGGCCGCGCTGTACGAGGTCGGGTTCAACCATTTCTTCCGCGGCAACTCGCACCCGGGCGGCGGCGACCAGATCTTCATCCAGGGCCACGCCTCCCCCGGTATCTACGCGCGGGCGTTCCTCGAGGGCCGGCTAACCGCCGACCAGCTCGACGGGTTCCGTCAGGAGCACAGTCACCCGGGTGGCGGCTTGCCCTCCTACCCGCATCCACGCCTGATGCCGGACTTCTGGGAATTCCCCACGGTGTCGATGGGCCTGGGCCCGATGAATGCGATCTACCAGGCCCGGTTCAACCACTACCTGCACGACAGGGGCATCAAGGACACGTCCGACCAGCACGTGTGGGCGTTCCTCGGCGACGGTGAGACCGACGAGCCAGAAAGCCGGGGTCTCGCCCACGTGGCCGCCCTGGAGGGCCTGGACAACCTGACCTTCGTGATCAACTGCAACCTGCAGCGCCTCGACGGCCCGGTCCGCGGCAACGGCAAGATCATCCAGGAGTTGGAGTCGTTCTTCCGCGGCGCGGGCTGGAACGTCATCAAGGTGGTCTGGGGCCGCGAGTGGGACGCGCTG
>JAVRPF010000357.1:0-2782 GCA_032162385.1 Mycobacterium sp. | reverse complement strand
ATGACGACCTTTCAGCTCGGCCAATACACGGTCGGCCGCGTCGGTTTCGGCGCGATGCAGCTCCCCGGTCCCGGCGTCTTCGGTCCACCGCGCGATCGCGATCAGGCGCTGGCCGTTCTCAAGCGGGCCGTCGAGCTGGGTGTCAACCACATCGACACCGCGCAGTTCTATGGCCCCGACGTCGCGAACGAACTCATCCGCGAGGCGCTGCACCCATATCCGGAGAACCTGGCGCTGGTCAGCAAGGTCGGCGCGCGGCGCGACGACAAGGGCGGCTGGATTCCGGCGCACGAGCCCGCCGATCTGCGGACCGACATCGAGAAGAACCTCCAGTACCTCGGGACGGACCGGCTCGCCGCGGTCAATCTGCGCATCCACGGCGACGACCCTTCGTCGGCCGCTGAGGTCGATCGCGAGCTGTTCGACCGGCAACTCTCCGCGATGATCGCCGCCCGAGAGGACGGCCTGATCGACGGCATCGGGCTGAGCAGCATCTCGCTCGACCATCTGTCCATCGCTCTGGAGCACACCGAGATCGTGTGCGTCCAGAACGCGTACAACCTGGTCGACCGTACGTCGCAGCCGGTGCTCGACGCCTGCACTGACCACGGCATCGCATTCGTGCCGTTCTTCCCGCTCGGCTCGGCCTTCAACGCCGACAACCCGGTGCTCGGCAATCCCGCCGTGCGTCAGGCCGCCGCCGATCTCGGCAAGACGCCTGCCCAGATCGCGCTCGCCTGGACGTTGTCGGTGGCGCCCAACGTGCTGCTGATCCCCGGCACGTCGTCGGTGCAACACCTCGAGGAGAACCTGGCCGTCGCCGACATCGAACTGCCCGCCGAGGTCAAGTCCAAGTTCGACGCCGTCCCCTAGTCCCCAGCTGCCATTTGGGCGCGCGCCCAAATCACTCGATGTCGACCCAGTCGAGGGTGCGCTGCACCGCCTTCTGCCAACCCGCGTAGCCGGTGGCGCGCTGGTCCTCACTCCACGCAGGCGACCAGCGCTTGCCCTCCTGCCAGTTGGCCCGCAGATCGTCGGGGCTGGCCCAGAATCCGACGGCCAGACCGGCGGCGTAGGCCGCGCCCAACGCAGTGGTCTCCGCGACGACCGGCTTGACCACGTCGACGCCAAGCACGTCGGACTGGATCTGCATGCACAGGTCGTTGGCGGTGATGCCGCCGTCGACCTTCAGCACCTCCAGATGCACGCCGGAGTCGGCCTCCATCGCATCGACGACGTCACGGCTCTGGTAGCAGATCGCCTCCAGAGTGGCGCGGGCCAAGTGCGCGTTGGTGTTGAACCGCGACAGCCCCACGATCGCGCCGCGCGCATCCGATCGCCAGTACGGGGCGAACAACCCCGAGAACGCAGGCACGAAGTAGACGCCGCCATTGTCCTCGACCTGCCGCGCCAGCGCCTCACTCTGGGCGGCGCCGCTGATGATGCCGAGCTGATCGCGCAGCCACTGCACGGCCGATCCGGTCACGGCGATCGAACCCTCAAGCGCATAAACGGGTTTCGCGTCACCGAACTGGTAGCAGACCGTGGTCAGGAGTCCGTTCTCCGACCGCACCATCTTCTCGCCGGTGTTGAGCAACAGGAAGTTGCCGGTACCGTACGTGTTCTTGGCCTCGCCCGCATTCAGGCACACCTGACCGACCATCGCCGCCTGCTGGTCGCCGAGGATGCCCGTCAACGGCACGCTCCCCGCGACCGGACCGTCGTCGCGCGTCTCGCCGTAGGACTCCGGATACGACGAGGGCTTGATGGCAGGCAGCATCCGACGCGGAATCCCGAAGAACGACAACAGTTCGTCGTCCCAGTCGAGCGTCTCCAGATTCATCAGCATGGTCCGGCTGGCATTCGTCACGTCGGTGACGTGCACACCGCCGCGGGGCCCGCCGGTGAGGTTCCACAGCACCCAGGCGTCGGAAGTGCCGAAGATCGCGTCGCCCTTCTCGGCGTCGGCCCGCACCCCGTCGACGTTCTCCAGGATCCACTGCACCTTGCCCGCGGAGAAGTAGGTCGCAGGCGGTAGCCCGGCCTTGCGGCGGATCACGTCACCGCGGCCGTCACGGTCAAGCGCGGAGGCGAACCGATCGGTTCGGGTGTCCTGCCAGACGATCGCGTTGTAATACGGTCTGCCGGTCGTCCTATTCCAGACCAGCGCGGTCTCACGCTGGTTGGTGATGCCGAGCGCGGCCAGGTCGCCAGAGGACAGCTTGGTCTTGTTGAGCGCCGACATGATCGCCGACGCGGTGCGCTCCCAGATCTCCACCGGGTTGTGCTCGACCCAGCCCGGCTTCGGCAGGATCTGCTCGTGTTCGAGCTGGTGGCGGCCTACCTCGGTGCCGTCGTGGTCGAAGATCATGCACCTGGTGCTCGTGGTGCCCTGGTCGATGGCGGCGACGAACTCGGCCACTCGTGCTCCTTCACATTGACTCCAGTCGTCCATCATGGACTACATAACCCATCCCATTGCCGACATCGCCAGCATGCCCCGCGGTGGCCCGGCCGCGTCGTGCCTGGACCGCAGGTTGCAGACCGACCGGCTGGAGTACCTCGACCGCGATGACGTCGACCCCGCGGTGAAGCGGGGCGTCGTACGGGCGCTCGAGCGCACAGGAGAGTGGTTCGGCAACCACCAGAAGTTCGCGCAGATCGTACTCGAGGAAGTAGCCGACGTGCCCGATCCGAAGATCCTCGAGCTGGGGTCGGGCCACGGCGGGTTGTCGGCCAAGCTGCTGGAGATGCATCCGACCGCCCGGCTCACCGTCACCGA
>JAVRPF010000356.1:0-4931 GCA_032162385.1 Mycobacterium sp. | reverse complement strand
AACGACCACTCAACCCCGCAACAGCTGGCAGCCCTTTTAGACTGCCTGGAATGGTCACGACACGTGGACGACTCGCGCTCGGCGCCGGGTCCGCCGCGCGTTGGGCGTCGCGGGTCACCGGTCGCGGCGCAGGCGCGATGATCGGCGGCCTGGTGGCGATGACACTGGACAAGTCGATTCTCGGTCAGCTCGGCGTCGGCAGGCGCTCCGTCGTCGTGACCGGCACGAACGGCAAGTCGACCACCACGCGGATGACTGCGGCGGCGCTCACCACCATCGGGCCGGTCGCCACCAACGCCGAGGGCGCCAACATGGACGCCGGACTGGTCGCGGCGCTGGCCGGTGCACGCGATGCGGGGCTGGCCGCGTTGGAAGTCGACGAGATGCACGTCCCGCACGTCGCCGACGCGGTCGATCCGGCGGTCGTCGTGCTGCTGAACCTGTCCCGCGATCAGCTCGACCGAGTGGGTGAGATCAACCACATCGAGCGCACCCTGCGCGGCGGGTTGGCGCGGCATCCGGACACGGTGGTGGTGGCCAACTGCGATGACGTGCTGATGACCTCGGCGGCCTACGACAGCCCACACGTGGTCTGGGTGGCGGCCGGCGGCGGTTGGGCCAACGACTCGGTGAGCTGCCCGCGCAGCGGCGAGATCATCGTGCGGGAGCAGTCCCACTGGTACTCCACCGGAACGGACTTCAAGCGGCCGTCCCCGCAGTGGTGGTTCGACGACTCGCACATATTCGGCCCGGACGGGCTATCCCTGCCGATGACGTTGGCGCTGCCGGGCACCGTCAACCGCGGCAACGCGACCCAGGCCGTCGCGGCCGCCGTCGCCCTCGGCGCCGATCCGGCCGCCGCGGTGGCCGCAGTGTCGGCCGTCGACGAGGTCGCAGGCCGATACCGAACCGTGCGCCTCGGCCCACACACCGCGCGCATGCTGCTGGCCAAGAATCCGGCCGGTTGGCAGGAGGCGCTGTCGATGGTCGACAAGCACGGCGCAGGCGTGGTGATCGCCGTCAACGGGCAGGTACCCGATGGCGAGGACCTGTCCTGGCTGTGGGACGTGAAGTTCGAGCATTTCGACGACACAGTGGTCGTGGCCGCGGGTGAACGCGGCACCGACCTTGCGGTGCGGCTCGGGTACGCGGGCGTCGGCCACACACTGGTGCACGACACCGTGAAGGCCATCGCGTCCTGCCCGCCGGGACACGTCGAGGTGGTCGCGAACTACACGGCGTTCCTGCAACTCAACCGGGTGTTGGAGCGAAATGCCTGATTCAAGCGTGCGGATCGGGCTGGTGCTGCCCGACGTGATGGGCACCTACGGCGACGGCGGCAACGCGGTGGTGCTGCGGCAGCGGCTGCGCCTGCGGGGCATCGACGCCGAGATCGTCGAGATCACGCTGGCCGATCCGGTGCCCGATTCGCTGGACCTCTACACCCTTGGCGGCGCGGAGGACTACGCGCAGCGGTTGGCCACCAAGCACCTGATCCAGTACCCCGGTCTGCAGCGTGCGGCCGAGCGTGGGGCCCTGGTGCTGGCCATCTGCGCGGCGATCCAGGTGCTCGGGCACTGGTATGAAACGTCGTCGGGTGAGCGGGTCGAAGGCGTTGGGATGCTCGACGTGACGACGTCGCCGCAGCCGAAGCGGACCATCGGCGAGGTGGTGTCGCAGCCGTTGCTCACAGGGCTGACCCAACGCCTCACCGGATTCGAAAACCACCGCGGCGGAACGGTTCTCGGCTCGTCGGCTCAACCGCTTGCTCGCATCGTCGCGGGTGCGGGCAATCGCGCCGGCGACGGCTTCGACGGAGCTGTGCAAGGCAGCGTCGTCGCCACCTACCTGCACGGCCCGTGCCTGGCGCGCAACCCCGAGCTCGCCGACCTGCTGCTGTCTCGCGTCGTCGGCGACCTGGCTCCGCTGGAGTTGGGCGAGGTCGACGCGCTGCGGCGCGAGCGGCTGGCGGCGCCGCGGCGGGCCTAGGTCGGGGGCGAAGGGCGGTCCCGGCTCGAGTCGACGGGCTGCGTCGGCAGGTGTTCCGCGGCGTGCTAGCGGCGATTTCTACGCCACGGTCGTGCTTTCGGTTCCCCGTGCCGGACCCACAGCCCAGATGTGGAAAGCACGCGTAGCACGGCGAACGGAAGATCTCGCGGAGAGGGGCGGGGTTAGGAGGCCGGGCCCAGCGGGCTACAGCCCCAGATCGCGGAGGAACTCGGGCTTGTAGGCCTCGAGGATCACGTAGCTCGGGTCGGGAACCGGGTTGTCTGGCGCATCGTCGACCACGGGGGTGCCATCGACGGCATCGTCCCACTCCTGCGAAGCCGCGTCCCACCGGGCGATGGCGTACTCGGCGCTGACGTGGTCGTCGGCCACCAGCGACTTGACGGTGCGCTGCGCCTCCTGCGCGTCGTCGAGGGTGTGCGTGTAGAGCAGCATCCGGTTGCCGTCCCGCGTGATCGTCACCCGCCCACCGAGGCGCTTGCGTGCGTCGTCGTCCAGGTCCAGGGTCCGCACCCGCTCCCAGAACGACAGGTCGTGCTCGTCGCTGCCGAGTTCGACCTCGACCCTGAACTCTTCGTCCGGCATGAGCGTCACCCTACGTCGGCTAAGCCATCGCGCGACGGCCGGTCAGCGCGCGACCCAGCGTCAGCTCGTCGGCGAACTCCAGATCCCCGCCCATGGGCAGACCCGACGCGATGCGCGTCACGCTGAGCCCTGGGATGTCGCGCAGCATCCGCATCAGATACGTCGCGGTGGCCTCGCCCTCGGTGTTGGGATCGGTGGCGATGATGACCTCGGCGACGTCCACGCCGTCGACACGTTCACCGATCCGGTTGAGCAGCTCACGGATTCGCAGCTGATCGGGCCCGACGCCGGACAACGGATCGAGCGCGCCGCCCAACACGTGGTAGCGCCCGCGGAACTCCCTGGTGCGCTCGACGGCCTGGACGTCCTTCGGCTCCTCGACCACACACACGAGTGAGGCGTCGCGCCGCGAATCCGAGCAGATCCGGCAGCGGTCGTCGTCGGAGACGTTGCCGCACACCGAGCAGAACTTCACGCCGTCGCGGACCTTGCCGAGCACGGCGGTCAGCCGGTCGATGTCCGGCGGCTCGACCGACAGCAGGTGGAACGCGATGCGCTGCGCACTCTTCGGACCGATCCCGGGCAGCTTGCCCAGTTCGTCGATCAGATCCTGGACCGGTCCCTCGAACAAGTCAGACCCCCGGCAGGCCCAGGCCACCCAGCCCGCCGGCCAGCGGACCCAGCCTGGTCTGCGCGAGGATGGTGACCTGCTTGGACGCGTCGGCCAGTGCGCCGACGATGAGGTCCTGCAGGGTCTCGACGTCGTCGGGGTCGACGACCTTCGGATCGATGGCGACGGCCACGACCTCACCGCTGCCCTTCATCGTGATCTGAACCAGCCCGCCACCGCCCTGGCCGTGCACCTCGGCGACGGCGAGTGCCTCCTGGGCCTCCATCAACTGCTGTTGCACCTGCTGGGCCTGCGCCAGGAGCGCCGACATGTCGGGCTGTTGACCGGGTTGCATTCCGTAGGACCCCTTCGCATCTGAAATCAGGTTGGTAGCAGGTTGATCTCGACTTGATGTCGCATGTGCGGACAAGGCGATTTGCGGTCCAAGCCTAGTCGCCCCACGGGCTAGCGTGGCGCCGTGCACGTCCCAGTCAGCCTGCGTGTCGGCGCCGCGATGGCCGTCGGCCTCCTCGTCGCGACCTCGGCTTCCGCGGTCCCCGCCGCCACTGCCGCACCAGCCAGCATCGCCGGGCGAATCGTGTTCCTCGACCCCGGCCACAACGGCGCCAACGACGCGTCCATCAGCCGTCAGGTACCCACCGGTCGCGGCGGCACGAAGGACTGCCAGGCCAGCGGGACGTCGGCGAACGACGGCTATCCCGAACACACGTTCACCTGGGAGACCGTGCTGCGCATCCGCCAGGAGCTGACGCAGCTGGGTGTTCGCACCGCGATGTCCCGCGGAAACGACGACGCGCTGGGGCCCTGCGTCGACGAGCGGGCCGCGATGGCCAACGCGCTGCATCCCGACGCCATCGTGTCGATCCACGCCGACGGCGGCCCGGCGACCGGTCGCGGCTTCCACGTCAACTACTCGTCGCCGCCGCTGAACGATGCGCAGGCCGGGCCCGCGGTCCAGTTCGCCCAGACCATGCGCGACCAGTTGCAGGGTTCGGGCATCGCGCCTGCCAACTACATCGGCCAGGGTGGCCTGAATCCGCGTTCCGACCTGACCGGCCTGAACCTCGCCCAGTACCCGTCGATCCTGGTCGAGTTGGGCAACATGAAGAACCCGGCCGACGCGGCGCTGATCGAGTCCCCCGAGGGCAGGCAGAAGTACGCCGACGCCGTGGTGCGCGGCATCGCCGGGTTCCTGGCGACACGCCCGGCGCGAACCGACTAGGCGAGGACTTACGCGCCCTCGACGTGCTTCTTCAGGTTCTCCAGCACCTCGGCCTGGATCTTGCGCAGGCCCAGCGGCGCGAACGTCTTCTCGAAGAAGCCCTTCACGCCACCGGCACCGGTCCAGGCGGTCTTGGTGGTCACGGTCGAACCGGTGCCCGCCGGCGCGACGGTCCAGGTGGTCACCATGGTCGAGTTGGCGTCCTTCTCGATGACGGAATGCCCCGCAACGTCGACCTCCGCCTTGACGTCTCGGATCCGCGACTCGGTGGCCTGCAGCTTCCAGGTTGCCACGGTGCCCGCACCCTGGCCGCCCTCGAGGACTTGGTATCCGCTGTAGTGCGCGGAGAGGATCTTGGGGCGAACCGTCTGATAGTCCGCGACGGCGGCCAGTACAGCTTCCGGCTCGGCGTTGATCAAGACGGTGCTGGACGCGCTGACCTGTCCCATCGGTGAAGACTCCTTGATATGGGTTGACGTAGCAGTG
>JAVRPF010000355.1:0-4788 GCA_032162385.1 Mycobacterium sp. | reverse complement strand
ATCCGCGACATCGTCGCCTACCTGCGGGTGCTGGACAACCCCGGCGACGCGGTGAGCATGCGGCGCATCCTCAACACCCCGCGGCGCGGCATCGGCGACCGGGCCGAGGCGTGCGTCGCGGTCTACGCCGAGAACACCGGCGCCACCTTCAACGACGCCCTGCAGGCCGCCGCGGCGGGCAAGGTCCCGATGCTGAACACCCGCTCGGAGAAGGCGATCGCCGCGTTCGTCGACCTGCTCGACGAGCTACGGGGGAAGTTGGACGACGAGCTGGGGGATCTGGTGGAGGCGGTTCTCGACCGTACGGGCTACCGCCGTGAACTCGAGTCCTCCAGCGACCCACAGGATCTGGCCCGCCTCGACAATCTCAACGAATTGGTCAGCGTCGCACACGAATTCAGCATCGACTTGGCGAATGCCGCTGCGCTGCGCGAAGAGTCGGACGAAGTGCTGGACGAGGACATCCCCGACACCGGAGTACTCGCCCAGTTCCTGGAGCGGGTGTCGCTGGTGGCCGACGCCGACGAACTACCCGAGCACGGAGCGGGCGTCGTCACCATGATGACCCTGCACACCGCCAAGGGTCTCGAGTTTCCCGTCGTCTTCGTCACCGGCTGGGAGGACGGCATGTTCCCGCACATGCGGGCGCTCGGCGACCCAACCGAACTATCCGAGGAGCGGCGGCTGGCCTACGTCGGCATCACCCGGGCGCGCCATCGGCTCTACCTGAGTCGCGCCAAGGTGCGCTCGTCGTGGGGCCAGCCGATGCTCAACCCCGAATCCCGGTTCCTGCGTGAGATTCCGCAAGAGCTCATCGACTGGCGACGCGTGGAGCCCACGCCGTCCTTCAGCGCCCCCACGAGCGGAGCGGGACGGTTCGGCACGCCCCGTCCGGCGCCGACGCGGGGCTTGGCGGGCAAACGTCCGCTCGTCGTGCTCGAACCGGGCGATCGCGTCAACCACGACAAGTACGGGCTGGGCCGCGTCGAGGAGGTGTCGGGCGTTGGCGAATCGGCGATGTCGCTCATCGACTTCGGCAGCGCCGGGCGGGTCAAGCTCATGCACAACCACGCCCCGGTGCAGAAGCTCTGACCGGAATCTTGGGCGCAAGCGTCGGCCTTTGGGCCGGGGTTGGCCCGTCACGTTTGTCGGCGGGGGCGGCCTGGCGTCAGGGTGGTCGGGCTTGGTCGCCGATGTACTGGTTGATGATCGATAGCGGTGCGCCTGTGCAGGAGACGGCGGAGTAGGGCGGGGACCAGGGGTGTCGGCGCATGCGAGCGCGGGCGCAGGCGCTGGTGAACTCGCGGCGCACGGCGTTGGCGAGTGCGGTCTTTGAGCCGTGGACCAGGGTGGTGATGGCCGGGGTGGGTGGAAAGGGCATGAGTAGGTGGATGTAGTCGGTGTCGCGGTTGGACTCAATGAATTCCACGGCGAGTTCGTCGCAGACGGTGCGTATGGTGTGCTCGCAGATGGTGAGCATGGCCTCGGTGAACACGTCGCGCCGGTATTTTGGTCACGAACACCAGATGCGCTTGCGGCAGGGACACGCTGTGTGGTGCGTGACGGTAGGTCTGGGTTGTCAGAGGTCGGTCTTACCGTTGTTGTGTGGGGATGGGTAACGGGTACCGCATCGAGCCGACACCGGCCGGCGGGTCGGAGCAGTCGGTTGAGCGTAAGCCGCGTGCCCGTAAGCGACCCAACGGTGCACCTACTCATGTTCGGTCGTGGCCGCTGCGCCCGGATCCCTCGCAGTGCAGGGATGTTCGGACGCGGTTTTTCACCGGTACCCGGGTGTATAACGCGGTGTTGGGTGAGTTCATCGGGCGTAGCCGTGCGGTGAAGTCTGATCCCGCGTGGCAGGCAGCGCGGTTGTTGCCGGGCCGGACGCCGGCGCAGAGCAGGGCCCGGGGTGCGGCTTTTCGGGCGGTGGAGCAGGCGCACGGGTTCACCAACGATGCGGCTCAGTCGTTCGCGTCGTCGCTGCGAAAGTCGTGGGTGCGTGAGCATCTGCCGGCGCAGGAGACTCAGAATCTGGGGGCTCGGGCGTTCGACGCGGTCAAACTGTGGCATGTGGGGCGTAAAGGCAAGCCCCGGTTCAAAGCGGCCGCGCGTGGGTTGCATTCGCTTTCGGCCAAGGACGGCAATGGTGCGCTACGCCCGAAGGTTGATGCCGGTGGCCGGTTGGTGGGGTTGGGGTGGGGTGCGGGGTTGGTGATCGCGATCGCCGCGCCCGCTCAGTCGGGGCGCCGCGGTAAGGAGCAGCGGGCCGAGCTGTCCGAGATCGAAGCGCTGATCGCGGCCGGCAAGGTGTTGTCGGCCCGGATCGTGCGCACGGTGATCAACGGTCGCGACACTTTCCGCATGCAATTGGTGTGCGACGGGCGCCCGACCCGGCGTCACCCGGTCGGCGATGGGCTGGTGTCATTCGACCTCGGCCCGAGCGAGATCGCGGTCGCGGTGCAGCGCGTCGACGGGACTTGGGCAGGATGGGTCGAGCCCCTGGCCGAGCGGATCCGTCTGGACACCGCCCGGTTGCGCCGTGTGCAGCGCCACCTTGACCGGCAGCATCGCGCCGGCTGGCCCGGCTGCTTCAAACCGGACGGCACCCACCAGCGCGGCCGCTGCGACTGGCGACGCAGCACCGCCGGTGAACACACGAAGGCTCAGGTGGCTGAGTTGCACCGTCGGCTGGCCGGGCACCGCAAGACCCTGCACGGGGCGCTGGCCAACCGGCTGCTGGCCCACGGTACGCAAATCGCTGGCGAGAAGCTTGATTACGTCGCATGGCAGAAGAACTTCCCGCGCAGCGTGCGGGACCGGGCACCGGGGTTGCTCGTGGAGACGATCCGCCGCAAGGCTGAAAGCGCCGGTGGGGATCGCCTCTACGAGTACAACCCCAACACCACCGCCCTGTCTCAAACCTGCCTGTGCGGGGAACGCAAGAAAAAGCCGCTCTCGCAGCGAGTCCACCGTTGCGACTGTGGAATCAGAGAGCATCGGGACCTGTTCTCGGCCTACCTCGGACTGCACGTCCGGGTAGACGCCGATGGTTCCGATCGGCTGGATCTGCAGGCAGCCAACCATGGCTGGCTGCACCGTCACGACGTCGACGGGTGCCGAGATCCAGCCCCGGCAGTATCGAAGCGACGAGGCCGCCGACACCCGCCCACGCGGAGGTCAGTGGCGCGCATCAACGCCCGCAGGGCCGCGAAGCGACAGCGTCGTTCGGCACCAACATCGACCACCAACCGGCCCACGGCGTTGCCCACATGAGCAACGAGACAGCCGGCATGGCAGGTGGAATCCACGGCATTCAGCCGTGGAGGACGTCAACTAACGGGTCCAGCGCCCGGTGGCGGGCAGGAACGCCAGCACCACGCTGGCGAGCGGCAGTGCCGGGATGCCGTAGACGATCGGCGGTAGCTCCGCGCCTGCCACGAACAAGCCGGCGAAGATCATCACCGCCACCGCCGAGCCCACCACGATCAGCAACCGGCCGATGCGACGGCGCAATAGCAGCGCGATCAGACCGGCGATCGTTGCTCCCGCCGACACCGCGGTGAGGAAACCGATTGCCACGCAAAATAATTGATCGGTCCGCCACCAGCCGGCGATCAACGACGTGGCGATGACCGCGGTGGCCCAGCCGCTGATGATGCTGACCGCCGCGGTGACCGACGCCGCCACGGGGCTGGGCCGCGACGCACGGGCCGACCCGACCGCAACCGGCATGGGGCGCGGGATGTAGCTGGTGTGTGGATCGTCAGGTGCCGCGGAGGGCGGGATGAAGCTGGTCTGCGGTTCATCGGCGGGCGGCGCGGGCAGCTGCGGGAATGAGCCGGTGGGGTGGCGGCGGATGATGCTGGTCTGCGGGTCCGAGTCGTCGGGTTGACGCCGGATCTGGGGGTGTTCGGGTGGTCCGCCGAAGGTCAACGGAATCCTTTCCCGGGTCCTACCCGCCGGGATCAGCCGACGTAGTTGCCGGGGCCGAGCCCCCGCTGTGCCAACCACGGCACGGGGTCGACCCGGTTGCTACCGCCGAGCAGAACTTCGAAGTGCAGGTGCGGACCCGTCGAATTGCCCCGATTGCCAATGGTAGCGATCTGATCGCCGGCCATCACGCGCTGGCCGACGCTGACCAGCCAGGTGTTCACGTGCCCGTAGAGCGTGACGGTGCCGTCGGAGTGGCGCAGCTTGACCCATGCGCCGTAGCCGGCGGTCGGGCCCGCGTCGATCACCACGCCGTCGGAGGCTGCCACGATCGGGGTACCGATCGCGTTGGCGATGTCGATGCCGCCGTGCAGTACGCCCCAGCGGTAACCGAAGCCCGACGTCCACACGCCCTTGGTCGGCATCACGAACAGCGGCCGTGCCAGCCGGGCCTCGCGTTCCGCGCGCTCCTGGGCGAATGCCGCGGCCTTCTGGATCTCCTCGGTGTGCACCGAGGCACTGGCCGCGGGGGCGACCGAGACGATCTGCATGCCGTCGACCGAGCCGGTTGTCACGGCGCCGTCGACGAATGCGGACTGTCCCGCGGCGAGCATGGTGGCTTCCTGGGGGGTGTCGGAGCTGTTCACCACCGAATAGGCGGCCGCGGCCGTTGCGCCTGCGGCCATCGCCGCAGCGACCAGGCGGGCCTTCACGGCGCCGTTCTCGGGCTTGCGGTGCACGCCACGACGACTGTTCATTTCGATCACGTCGGTGGCCGCGACGCCGTCGCTGACGTCGGTGTGGCTGGCGCGGTAGGCACGCGCCGACTGCCGGTCCTCGCTGGCGGCGGGCTGGAAC
>JAVRPF010000354.1:0-11984 GCA_032162385.1 Mycobacterium sp. | reverse complement strand
GCTGCACACTCCGAGCCGGCCGTCGTCGTTTAGGACAAGTCGGTTTAAGTCAGAACAGAACGATCAGCGCGAGGACGCCCAGCAAGATGAGGGCAATCACGCCGGCCCGCACGCAGGCCATCAACTGGCCGCGGGTGTACACGTGCGCCGAGGAGTTCCACTCCGAGGGCGGCATGGCCCCCGGACCAAGTGGCTGTGCTGCCATCACAAGCTCCTGACCTGCACGATCAACGTGGTCTCCGGCGAGATCTGTCACAAGGATCGGCTGTGACGCCGATCATAGCCCTTGCCGCGGCCACGCGAAAATCGGGCCGCGGCTGCCCGGCGTGCGGGTGTTTGGCCGGTACGCGACGGGGTACAGACCGGGGGTACGGACCGTGGAATCACGCCGAGCGGAAGTGCGGGTTCGGCCGGCAAGCGGAATGGTTAGATCGCCAATCCTCTTCGCTCCGGCGTCCCGTCTCCTGTTGATGGACGCTCTGCAGACCCCCAGGTTTATCCCCAGCCAATTACAGCGGGGACACAGATTCGCCGGTTCAGACTGCATTTCCCCCGCTGGGGGCCTGTGGATGAATCTGTGGAAACTGTGCATAGCCGCCGAATTGCTGCAGCGACTCGGGTGCGCCGCCGAGGCTAGCGTGCCAGCATGGTTCGTATGGTTCGCGTGAAGTGGTCTTGCGGTGTCTGATGTCGGCGCGGCCGAAGTCGCCGACGTGCCCGTGACATTCGAAGAGGCGGTGGTGCTTCTCGACGTCCGTGAGGACGACGAGTGGCAACGCGGTCACGCGGCGGGTGCCCAGCACATTCCGATGGGCGACGTGCCTGCTCGCATCGGTGAGATCGACGCCGACGCAACGCTGTACGTGGTGTGTCATGCCGGGGGCCGGTCGCTACGGGTGGCGCAGTACCTGGCCCGCAACGGATATGAGCCGATCAACGTCAACGGCGGCATGCTCGCGTGGGCCGGGGCCGGGCGTGCCGTCGTCACCGACGACGGCGGCGTCGGCACCGTCTGAGGGCCGTAGGCTGGTCGCGTGATTCAGGTCTGTTCACGGTGCGGAACGCGGTGGAACGTCCGCGACCGCAAGCGGGAGTGGTGCCCGCGCTGCCAAGGCACTCTGCTGGCGCCGACGGCGGACGCGCCCGATCAGCGATGGGCAGAGAGGCCCACCGCGTCGGCGCTGCAATCGGGTCAACGCACGCCCCCGCGCCTGCCTCAGGGCTACCGCTGGATCGCGGTCCGGCCGGGCGCCGCGCCGCCGCCACGTCGGGTCCGCCTGCCCCTGGGGCCAACGCCGCGCTACGCGGTGACCCCGCGCTGGGGTCTGACGGATCAGTTCGACGGCCGGTACGGCCCGGCCGAGTCGCAGGCCGTGGAGGTGCGTTCCGGCCCTTCGGTCGCGATGGTGCGCGGCACCCTGCTGGTCACCGCGGTGATTCTGGGCATTGCCGCCATGGTGCACATCGCCCGGTACGCGCTGCTGCTGATCAACCGCACCACGTTGTTGAACCCGTGGGTGGCCGGGCTGGCGACCTGGTTCGGCGTCGCGGCCAGCGTGCTGGCGCTGTTCGCGATCGTGGCAAGCGTGGTGGTTCTGACGAACTGGCTGATCGCGCGGCGGGCGCGGGCGTTCGCGCACCGCGACACCACGGATCCGCGCTCGGCACGGGAGATGCAGGCCGGTTGCCTGGTGCCGGTGGTCAACCTGTTCTGGGCGCCGGTCTACCTCATCGAGTTGGCTGACGCCGAGGGCCGCCTCACCCGCCTGCGCGCCACCATCGTCACCTGGTGGTGCGTCTGGATCTTCAGCACGCTGGTGTCGGCGTTCTCGATCGCCACCAGCTTCACGCGCGACGCTCAGGGCATCGCCGACAACACCGTGACGACCATCGTGGCCTACCTGGTCTGCCTTGCTGCACTGCTGCTCGCCCACCGGGTTCTGCTCGGCTTCGAGAGCACCCCGGTCGACCGGCCCGTCAAGCGTTGGGTGATGGTCGCCGACGAGACGCCACGGGTGCGCGACGAACCCGAGCCGATCGACGCCGAGGACAGTGAAGTACCGGTTGCGGTTGAAGCCGAACAGCGGGAACCGGCAGCATAGCCTCATGAACTCGGGCGACGGCACGCTCGGCGGCCACCCCTTCGTGGTTGCGCATCGCGGAGCGTCGGCCGAGCGGCCGGAGCACACCGTCGCCGCGTACGAACTCGCGTTGCGCGGGGGCGCGGACGGCGTGGAGTGCGACGTCAGACTGACTCGCGACGGCCATCTGGTGTGCGTGCACGACCGCCGGGTGGACCGCACGTCGAACGGCACGGGACTGGTCAGCGAGATGACCATCGCGCAGTTGCGTGAGCTGGATTACGGCGCCTGGCATGCGAGTTGGCGGGCGGACGGCAGCCAGGGCGACACCGGACTGCTCACCCTCGACCACCTCATCGCACAGGTGCTCGACTGGAACCGGCCGGTCAAGATCTTCATCGAGACCAAGCACCCTGTGCGCTACGGCGCGCTGGTGGAGAGCAAGGTGCTGGCCCTGCTGCACCGGTACGGGATCGCCGCGCCCGCGTCGGCGGACCTGTCCCGTGCGGTGGTGATGTCGTTCTCCGCGGCGGCGGTCTGGCGCATCCGCCGGGCGGCGCCGATGCTGCCGACGGTGCTACTCGGCGAGACGTCCCGATATCTGGGCGGCAGCGCCGCCACGACGGTCGGCGCCACCGCGGTGGGTCCGTCGATCGCGACGCTGCGCGAGCATCCGGAACTCGTCGACCGTGCCGCCGCCCACGGCCGCGCCCTGTACTGCTGGACCGTCGACCACTACGAGGACGTGCGGTACTGCAGGGACGTGGGCGTCGCGTGGGTGGCCACCAACCACCCAGGACGTACCAAGGGCTGGTTGCAGAACGGGCTCACCGAAGCGGGCCGCGACCAACCGGACGGCTAGAGGCCGCCGCCCGCCGCCTTCGGCGCCGTGGCATCGGCCGCGGCCGCGCCGACTTCGCGGGCCACGAAGTCCTCCAGGTGGAACAGATCGGCGCCCGCCCGCTCGCTCACCCTCACCAGGGTGGTGATCAACGCGACCTCCTCGACCTGCGCTGAAGTTTGCTGAAGGCAAGGCTTGGCTATGGTTGGCCGGCCGCGAGCACGTCGGGTGGGACGGCTTCGTCGGACGCCAACGCGGTGAACAACCGGCTCGCGGCGTCGCTGTTCCACACGACGACCGAGCCCGCGTCGCTGCCGGTGAACTCGCCGATCGGCACCGTGGTCGTCGTGACGGTGCCGTGCAGCGACCACGCGAGCCGGATCAGATCCGAGATGTGCGCACCGTCGTCGAGCGTCACCGATTCGGAGGCGGCGTGCGTCATCGGGTACCAACGCAACGGATTCACCCACACCACCGGGCTGGCGGCGCGGTGCATCAACGCCGACATGAACTGGCGTTGGTTGCTCATCCGGTCGAGGTCGGCCCTGGGGGTGGCGCGGGTGCGGACGTAACCCAACGCGGTCCTGCCGTCGAGTTCCTGGCAGCCCGCGGGCAGGTCGATGCCCGCCAGCGGGTCGCTGATCGGTTCGGGCGGACACATCGTGACACCGCCGACGGCGTCGACCATCTGGGCGAAGCCGTCGAACCCGATCTCGGCGTAGTGGTCCAACCGCATGCCGGTGGCCTGCTCGACGGTCTGCGCCAGCAGTGGCGCGCCACCGATGGTGAACGCGGCGTTGATCTTGTCCTCGCCGTGCCCGGGGATGTCCACGTAGGAGTCACGCGGGATGGACACCATCGTGGTCGGGGCGCCCGACCCGAAGCGGGGCACGTGGATCAGGAGGAGCGTGTCGGTGCGGCCATCGCCGAGGTCGCCGCCGGTGGCGAGTTCGGCCTGCTGTTCCGGGGTCAGATCCTGGCGGCTGTCCGAGCCGACGAGCAGCCACGTCGTGCCGCGACCTGCGGCGGGCCGCTCGGCGTAGTCGGTCAGCGCCGGGATGCGGTGCAGGTGCCCATCGAGCCAGAATCCGGTGCCGACCACCGCCGCCGCGACGATCAGCAGGATGGCGAGCGGGTAGAGCACCAGAATCCGCCCCCAGCGGCGCTTGCGGCGTGGCTTGCCTGCCACGGCTGCCCGCGGCGGTTGTGCCGGCCGTGGTGGCGGCGGAGGGCGGGGCGGCGGAGACCGGTTGACCGGCGGCGGTCGGCGCGGGGGAGGCGGCGGTGGCCGTCGAACGGGTGGTGGCATGGGCGGCGGAGGTGGCGACTGCCGCGGAGGGGGCGGCGGGTGTTGGTAGCGAGGGTCGCGACGGATCGCCTGCGAGGGTTCCCGCGGCGGGACCGGGCGTCGCGGGTCCGGCCCCGGTACGGGCGGCCGGTTGTCGTTCACAGCCAAGAATCTACGGGCTGAGAGTCCGGCGTCAGCGCAACCAGCCGAGGTGACCCGCGGCCAGGGCGTACCCGACGAACGCCACGGCATCGATCAGGCCATGCGCGACGATCAGCGGCCAGAGCCGGCCCGTGCGCCGCCACACATAGCCGAACACCAGGCCCATCGCCAGGTTCCCCAACCCCGCGCCGAAGCCCTGGTACAGGTGGTAGGCGGCACGCAGCAGGCTGGAGATCACCAGCACCTTGACCGGCGACATGCCGAGCTGGCGTAACCGCGTCATGAGGAACGCGACGACGATGACCTCCTCGGCCCAGCCGTTGGCGAACGCCACCGCGAGGAGCACCGGGATGCGCCACCACGTGTCGCCGAGCTCGGACGGCACCACCGCCACCCCGATGCCCAGCGCCCGGCCCGCCACGTAGAGGCAGAGGCCGGGGATGCCGATCAGGGCCGCCAAGCCGAGCCCGCCGAGTAGGTCGGGGCGCCAGTGGAATCGCCCGAGCCCGATCCGGCTAGGTCCTAAACCGCTGCGCCACAACAGGTACAGGCCCAGCAGTCCCCACGCGACGAGCTGGAACACCGACGCCAGATTCAGCGCCAGGTTGATCAGGTCGATCGGGGAGAGCTTGCGGTTGAGCGCGACCTTCTGGCCGGAGAGTCCGAGGAGTACCGCTTCGATCAGGCTGACCAACGCCGTGTACGTGGAGAGCCCGAACGTCACGGCGAGAACGACGACGATCTCGAGCCGGATGGTCCGCTTGCGCGGGTCGGTTGGCAGCTCGTCCGTCGGCCCTGTCACCGGAGCAACGGTAGCGGCCCCCAACATTCCCCGGTCGCTTCGCTCCTGCCCTTCGCTCCTGCCCTCCGGAAGCTTCAGATCCGCCGCGCGCGCAATCCGTTGAGGAACGGGCACCCCATGAGCACGCGGATGGCCTGACTCAGGCCACTGACGTCGTCGACCGGCTTCGCGAACGGCAGTCGCACGTCGTGGTCGCCGTCGTCGTTCTCCACCCGCAGTTGCACTCCGTAGCGGTCCAGCCCCAGCGGGCGGACGCGCGACCACGGCGCAGCGGAGAAGGCAACCGGTTGGCCAGCCGGTCGACCACCTCGCTGTGCGCGAACTCGAGATGCTGCAACCAGCACGACTCCAGTGCGTAGAACGGATCGGGTTGGGCGTCGAGCAGCGTGCTCAACCCGACCGACTCGGCTCCGGTGGAGTCGGCGACGACCACCGAGTCGACCTCCATGCGCATCAACACATACGGCGTGTCACCGACCGCGGCCTCCGCGGCACCGGTGTTCACTTGCAGCAGAGCCGGATTGGGTCCCTCGGTGGCGATGAGGTCGAGCAGCCCCGACACGTCGCCCGCGGGATGTGGTGCAGGCGACCGTCGATCCACACCAGTGACCGAACCGGTTCGCGTAGCGGCAATGGGGCGTAGTCCGTCATTTCGAGCACCGCCTGAACCCCGGACGTACCTGCGGCCACGACCATGCCGGCCAGCAAGCCGTCGGCCGGCACCGTGATGGCGAACGAGCCGTCCTCGACCAAATGGTGCACCGGCGGGGCGGCCGGTTCGACGCCCTCCGCCGCCAGCATCGCGCCGCCCCCGCGCGCGAATGCGCTGCGGATTCGCTCGGACGTGCTCGGACGTGCTCGGTGCCAGTGCGGTCATCGGGTCGCCTTCCAGTCAATGAGGTAAGCCTAACTTAACTAGACGTCCGATCGGCGCAAGGCTTTCCGAATCGAGTTCCGGGTCGACTTCAGGGGACGCCACGAACCGAGCCGATACGCTTGACGGGTGCCACGCGTCGCCTACCTCGGACCCGAGGGGACCTTCACCGAAGCGGCGTTGTTGCAGATGGCGGCGGGCGACGCCATCCCCGGACCGGCATCCGAGCTCGAGCCGATCTCGGCCGAGACACCTGCGGCGGCGCTGGCCGCAGTCCGCGCGGGCGACGCCGACTACGCGTGCGTGCCGATCGAGAATTCGATCGAGGGTTCGGTGCTGCCGACGCTGGACAGCCTGTCCGCCGGTGACCCGTTGCAGATCTACGCCGAGCACACCCTCGACGTCGCGTTCGGCATCGCGGTACGGCCCGGCACCGCCGCGGCTGACGTCACGTCCGTGGCCGCCTTTCCGGTGGCCGCCGCCCAGGTGCGGCGCTGGCTGGCCGACCACTTGCCGCAGGGGCGCATCGTGCCGGCCAACTCCAACGCCGCGGCGGCTCAGGACGTCGCCAACGGCCTCGCGGACGCAGGCGTCAGCACGTCGCTGGCCGCTGCGCGGTGGGGGCTCGATCTGCTCGCCGACGGCGTCGTGGACGAACCGAACGCGCGCACCAGGTTCGTCCTGGTCGGACGGCCAGGACCACCGCCGGCTCGCACCGGAGCCGACCGGACGTCGGTCTTCCTTCGCCTCGACAACGTCCCCGGTGCGCTGGTGTCGGCGATGACTGAGTTCGCCATCCGCGACATCGACCTCACCCGCATCGAATCCCGGCCGACCAGAACCGAGTTGGGTACCTACGTGTTCTTCCTGGACTGCGTCGGGCACATCGACGACGATCCGGTGGCTCAGGCACTCAAAGCACTGCACCGACGTTGTAAGGGCGTGCGATATCTGGGTTCGTGGCCGACGGGAGCCACAGCGGGGGCAGTGCCTCCACCGATGGACGACGCGGCGCGCTGGCTGACAACCCTCCGGGAGGGGCGATGACGGGCCGTCTGGTGCTGGTGCGGCACGGCCAGTCGCACGCAAACGTGGAGCGGCGCCTCGACACCCGGCCGCCGGGCGCCGCTCTGACCGATCTCGGCCATCAGCAGGCCCGTGAGTTCGCCGCGAACTGGAACCATCCGGTCGCAATGGTGGCGCACTCTCATGCGTTGCGTGCGACCGAGACCGCGTCCGACATCGGCGAGCACCTTTCGTTGGCGCCGCACCGCCTCGATGGAATCCACGAGGTGCAGGTCGGCGAGTTCGAGGACCGTAACGACGACGCCGCGATCGAGCAGTTCAACGCCGTCTACCAGCGCTGGCAGGAGGGCCACCTGGACGAGCCGCTACCCGGTGGCGAGAGCGGTCAGCAGGTGCTCGACCGGTACCTCCCGGTGGTGACGCAACTACGCCTGCGCCACCTCGACGACCACGCCTGGCCCGGCGACATCCTGGTGGTGAGCCACGGCGCCGCCATCCGTCTGGTGTCGGCCGTGTTGGCGGGTGTGGACGGCAGCTTCGCACTCGACCACCATCTGGCCAACACCGAATGCGTCGTGCTCAGCCCGATCACGGACGACCGGTGGAGCTGCGTGCGATGGGGCACCCTGGTGCCGCCGTTCTATCCGGAGACCGACGTGCACCCCGTCGAGGACGCGCTGCAGGGCGCCGATCCGATGGGCTGACCGGCGGTCAGCCTGCCAACCCGGCCGCCACCGCGCCGCTGCGCGCACACGTACATCCGATGGCGACGCAGTCGAGGCTGAAGGCGTGCCCGACTTCCGGACTCGCACAGTCCGCTTCGGTGCACTCCGACCCCAATCGAGCGTGGTGGACCATGGCGCCGTGACAGTGCTGCAGACCGTCTCGGCAGTCCCGGCACCGCGAACTCATATCCCGTTCATAGCACCAGGCGCCGACGAATCCACACCGGCGCGCGCAGTCAGGCCCACCCCAGTTCGTGCAGTCGGTCATCGTCGATGCCGAAGTGGTGGGCGATCTCGTGGATGACCGTCACCGTGACCTCCTCCACGACCTCGTCGTCGGTGTCGCAGATGTCGAGCAGCGCATCGCGGTAGATCGTGATGGTGTCGGGCAAGGACCCGCCGTACGACGAGTCGCGTTCGGTCAGCGCGATTCCCTCGTAGAGGCCTAGCAGGTCGGGTTCATCGGGATGGCGGCCCTCGACCAGGACCACGACGTTCTGGATCGCCGCAGTCAGTTCGGAGGGAATCTGGTCCAGCGCGTCGGACACCAGCTCGTCGAACCGTTGCGGGCTCATCCGCACGGCCATCGCGGTTACGGCCCGGGCAGCGGCGGAGGCAGTATCGGCGCGGCGGGCGCAGGCGCGGGATCTACCGGGCCTGGCGCGGGTCCTGGTGGCGGTTCGCCTGGTGGTGGTCCGCCTGGTGGTGTCCCGCCTGGTGGTGGGGCAGGCGGCACGTCACCTGGTGGAGGTGGCGGTGCGTCCAGCGGCGTTCCGTCCGGCGGTGGCCCCTGCGCTGGCGGCGGACCGTTGAGGAACGTATTGCCCTGCGGCGGGGGTGCCGTCGAGGTCTGGGTGGTTCCGGTTCCGGTGCCGGTGGTGTCGTTGGTCGCCGTCGACTGACCGGGCAGGTGCGCATTCCCCTGGTTGCCTTGGCCGCTCTGACTCTGGTCGCTGAGGTCGGCCTGCGACGACACCTGGCTGGAGGTGTCGATCGGCGGCGGCATCGGGATCGGCGGCAGGTTCAGCCGCTCGCCGGGGATGTCGGGTGGCGGCACCGGCGACTGCCCGTTGATGACCAGCGGCCCCTTGGCGCTGTTCAGCAGCGTCGACCAGCCACCGTTGCCCAGTGTGGCGCCGATGCTGCACGACACCTGGTGGCTGCCCGCCGACCAGCTCGGCAGCGCGACGGTGCTGTAGATCAGTGTGAGCGTGGTGCTGCGTAGCTGGACGGGTGCCAGGTACGCATCGGTCATCCGGGTGCACGCATCCTTGACGAACGAGTCCTGATCGGCCTCCGCGGGCAGCGCGCCGGGGAACTTCTCCGCAAGGTTCACCGCGCCGGTGACCTCCATGGCATGCGGCGCGGCGCAGTCGACCGGGATGTCCGTCGGCTGATTGGTCGCAGGGTCGATGCCGAGACACGTACCGGCCGACCACACCTTCGACTGGTCGACGGCGGCGATTTTGCCCCGGAATGCCAACTGCTGATTGTTCGGGCCGGGCAACTGCAGGCCGCACAGCATCCGGCGCTCACCGGACTGGCGCCATGCCTTGTCGCCGGACCACAGCAGGCTGACGGTGAACTTGCCGTTCGGGTCGTACTTGGCGCCGAGGTACTGGCGTGCCGACGCCTGGCACTGCTCGGAGCTGATCTGCTGGATGCGGGCGGGCGACGGGGGCGCCGCGGCGGGTCCGTACTCGCTGCCAGGGAATGTCCGCATGTCGATGGCCTCGGAGACCTCGAAGCGGTGTTCGTCCGTGCAGTCGACGATCTGCGCCGCGTCAGGGGTGCGCTCCGGCCAGTTCAGGCAGTCACCGCTCTTGGCGTGGTCGAAGGTGTCGCTGCCGCGGGCGCCGAGCGCAGTGCCGCCGATCAGTCCGATCGGACTCTTGCCGTCCTCGCCAGCGGGCAGCGCCGTGATGAGGCCGGCGATGAGCAGGCCGCCCAGGGCCGTGAGAAGCAGGCCGCGTCGCGTCGGGGCGGCCTGCAGGCTTCGCCACCAGGCCGTCGAGTCTGATCGTCGATCAGACTCGTTGGCGAGCAGATCCTCGCGATCGGGTGCGTCCAACATCTGGTCCATTGTGACAGGCGCGTCGGGTCCTGTGACAAGAGATGCAGTTGTAATGTTATGGGGTTGTGCCTCAGCAACCCGTCGAATCGCCCGACCCCGGACCCGGCCCCGAGGTGGCCGACCTGGCCGGAAGGCTGTTCGACATGGCCCGCAACGGAAAGCGGAGAACCTCGCGGCCTACCTGGATGCGGGCGTACCCGTCAATCTGACCAACTCGGCGGGGGACACGCTGGTGATGCTGGCGTCCTACCACGGCCATCCCGATGCCGTCCGGGCGCTGACCGCCCGTGGTGCGGACGTCGACCGGCCCAACGACCGTGGCCAGACCCCCCTGGCCGGTGCGGTCTTCAAGGGTGAGGACGACGTGGTGCGTCTGCTCGTCGACGCCGGCGCCGATCCGTTTGCGGGCACCCCGAGCGCCGTGGCCACCGCGCAGGCGTTCGGCCAAACGGGCTACCTCGAGATGTTCGGGGAGACGGGCCGAAAGTAGGGTTGCGCCGTGATCGACCTCAAGCTGCTGCGTGACGACCCGGACCGGGTGCGCGCGTCGCAACGTGCGCGCGGGGAGGACCCAGGGCTCGTCGACGTGCTGCTGGATGCCGATGCCAAGCGCCGCGCGGTGATCTCCGTCGCCGACGGCCTGCGCGCCGAGCAGAAGGCGGCAAGCAGGCAGGTCGGCGCGGCGTCCACCGAGGACCGCCCCGCACTGCTGGCCCGGGCAAAGGAGTTGGCCGAGCAGGTCAAGGTCACCGAAGCCGAACAGGCCGCCGCCGAGGCCGCGTTGACCGCGGCGCACATGGCACTGTCCAACGTCATCTTGGACGGCGTCCCCGCCGGTGGTGAGAACGACTTCGTCGTGATCGACACGGTCGGCGAGCCGCCCGCGCTCGAAAACCCCAGGGACCACTTGGAACTCGGAGAGTCGTTAGGGCTGATCGACATGGGGCGCGGCGCCAAGGTGTCGGGCTCGCGGTTCTACTTCCTCACCGGGTTCGGCGCCCTGCTCCAGCTCGGCGTGATGCAGCTGGCGGTGCGGCTGGCCACCGAGAACGGCTTGACCCTCGTCATCCCGCCCGTGCTGGTGCGCCCCGAGGTCATGGCGGGCACCGGCTTCCTGGGTTCGCACGCCGACGAGGTCTACCGGCTCGAGGACGACGACATGTACCTCGTCGGCACCTCGGAGGTTCCGCTGGCCGGCTACCACGCCGACGAGATCCTCGACCTGTCCGGCGGTCCGCGGCGCTACGCGGGCTGGTCGACGTGCTTCCGCCGCGAAGCGGGCAGCTACGGCAAGGACACCCGAGGCATCATCAGGGTGCACCAGTTCGACAAGGTCGAGGCCTTCGTCTACTGCACGCCCGACGAAGCCGAGGCTGAGCACCAGCGGCTGCTCGGCTGGCAGCGCGAGATGCTGGCGCACATCGAGGTGCCCTATCGCGTGATCGACACCGCGGCAGGTGATCTCGGATCATCGGCAGCCCGCAAGTTCGACTGCGAGGCGTGGGTGCCGACGCAGGGCACCTACCGGGAGCTGACGTCCACGTCGAACTGCACCACGTTCCAGGCGCGGCGGCTGTCCACCCGCTACCGCGACGAGAACGGCAAGCCGCAGATCGCGGCGACGCTCAATGGCACATTGGCCACCACCAGGTGGCTCGTCGCCATCCTGGAGAACCACCAGCAACCCGACGGCAGCGTACGGGTGCCGGACGCGCTGGTGCCCTACGTCGGAAGGTCGGTATTGCAACCGTGAGAGAAGTTGGGACGATCGAACTAGCTGAGGCCGAACTGCGCACGTGGTTCGGATTCGGCGTCGCAGGCAACTTCGCAGGCCATCTCGAGCAGGCCGGCGAGGCTGCGGACTTCGTAAACGTAACCTCAGAAGGCTCAGCACCCAAGGGCATCTTCCCTTGGTACGCACCGGGTTACGACGGATTCCTCGGGGAGTTCCCGCTGTCGCACGACGTCATCAAGCTGCCGGAGAGCGACACCCCGCTGAACCTGCAGATCGAACCCGAGGTCGGGCTCGCATGCCGGGTGGTCTGGCAGGGCGACACGGTCGTGACGCTGCGACCCTTCGCGCTTGGCGCGTTCAACGACTGCTCGATCCG
>JAVRPF010000353.1:0-16756 GCA_032162385.1 Mycobacterium sp. | reverse complement strand
GCCGACCGGATCGGCCGCATCTCGGTGATGAAGATCGCCGCGGTGTTCTTCCTCGTCAGTGCGTTCGGCACGGCGCTGGCGCCCAACGTCGCGACCGTGGTCGTATTCCGCGTAGTCGGCGGTATCGGCGTCGGCGTCGCTTCGGTGATTGCGCCTGCCTACATCGCCGAGACGTCGCCACCCCGAATCAGGGGTCGGCTGGGCTCGCTGCAGCAGCTTGCGATCGTGTCCGGCATCTTTCTGTCCTTTGTCGTCAACTGGGTTTTGCAATGGGTCGCCGGCGGCCCCAACGAACAACTGTGGCTGGGCTTGGACGCCTGGCGCTGGATGTTCCTGGTGATGGCGCTGCCCGCACTGCTCTACGGCGGCCTGGCCTTCACCATCCCCGAGTCGCCGCGGTATCTGGTTGCCAGTCACAAGATCCCCGAAGCCCGACGCGTCCTCAACATGCTGCTCGGCGAGAAGAACCTCGAGATCACGATCACTCGGATCCGGGAGACGCTGGAGCGCGAGGACAAGCCGTCGTGGCGGGATCTGAAGAAGCCGACCGGCGGCCTCTACGGCATCGTGTGGGTCGGTCTTGGACTGTCGATATTCCAGCAGTTTGTCGGCATCAACGTGATCTTCTACTACTCGAACGTGCTCTGGCAGGCGGTGGGATTCAGCGCGAACGAGTCGGCCGTATACACCGTGATCGGATCGATCGTGAACGTACTCACGACACTGATCGCGATTGCACTCATCGATAAGATCGGCCGCAAGCCGCTGCTGCTCATCGGTTCGACCGGCATGGCGATCACGTTGATCACGATGTCGATCATCTTCGCCAACGCCGAGCTGGCGCCCAATGCCAAAGGCGAGCTGGTCCCATCGCTTCCCGGAGCGTCCGGACTGATCGCGCTAATCGCCGCAAATCTCTTCATCGTGGCCTTCGGAATGTCGTGGGGCCCCGTGGTCTGGGTGCTGCTCGGCGAGATGTTCCCCAACCGTATCCGTGCGGCGGCGCTCGGCCTGGCAGCTGCCGGCCAGTGGGCGGCGAACTGGGCGATCACCGTGACCTTCCCCGGGCTGCGGGACCATCTGGGCCTGGCGTACGGGTTCTACGGCCTATGCGCAGTGCTGTCCGGGCTGTTCGTCTGGAGATGGGTCATGGAGACCAAGGGCGTGTCCCTGGAGGACATGCACGCCGAGGTCCTCCACGTGGAGAAACCCGCCAGGCCTGGAGTGACCTAGCCGCTGCGGCGAAACCGCCGTGACTTTGCCGTGGCGGGCGTGGAACAATCGCGTGCCGTGAAGACCTTCGACGCCCTGTTCGCCGAACTCACCGAGCGGGCGCGCACCCGCCCGGCGGGAAGCGGCACCGTCGCCGCGCTCGATGGCGGGGTGCACGGACTGGGCAAGAAGATCCTCGAGGAAGCCGGTGAGGTGTGGTTGGCAGCCGAGCACGAGGGCGATGAGGCGCTGGCCGGGGAGATCAGCCAGTTGCTGTACTGGACTCAGGTGCTGATGATCTCGCGCGGGCTGTCGCTCGACGACGTGTACGCGAAGCTATGACAGATTCTCTTCGCGCAAGCGGCTCATCGACGAACGGCATGCTGCGCGTCGCCGTGCCCAACAAGGGGGCGCTGAGCGAGTCGGCCGCCGAGATCCTCTCGGAGGCCGGTTACCGCCGCCGCCGGGACCCGAAGGACCTGACGGTCATCGACCGGGTCAACAACGTCGAGTTCTTCTTCCTACGACCCAAGGACATCGCGATCTACGTGGGGTCCGGTCAGTTGGACCTGGGCATCACCGGCCGCGATCTGGCGGCCGACTCCGACGCCCCCGTGAGCGAACGGTTGGCGCTGGGGTTCGGCAATTCCACCTTCCGTTACGCGGGCCCCGTCGACAGGCCGTGGACGGTCAAGGACCTCGCGGGCAAGCGCATCGCGACCTCGTTCCCCAACCTCGTCCGGAAGGATCTGGCGGCCAACGGGATCGACGCGACGGTGATCCGGCTCGACGGCGCGGTGGAGATCTCCGTACAACTGGGGGTCGCAGACGTGATCGCCGACGTCGTGGGGTCGGGCCGCACCCTCGGCCTGCATGATCTGGTGGCCTTCGGTGAGCCGCTGTGCGATTCGGAGGCCGTCCTCATCGAGCGCGCCGACGCAGACCCCACTCACGCTGCAGCGCGGGAGCAGCTCACCAAGCGCGTCCAGGGCGTGGTTTTCGGCCAGCAGTATTTGATGCTCGACTACGACTGTCCGCGTTCGGTTCTGGATCGGGCCACCGAGGTCACGCCAGGACTGGAGTCGCCTACCATCGCGCCGCTGGCCGACCCGGCGTGGGTCGCGGTGCGGGCCCTGGTGCCGCGCCGCGACGTCAACGCGATCATGGACGAGTTGGCCGCCATCGGCGCCAAGGCGATCCTGGCCTCCGACATCAGGTTCTGCCGCTTCTGACCCGGGTTGGATGCTAACTTCCTGCCATGACGCAAGTGCTTGTCATCATCCTCGCTCTACTCGTCGGTTTCGTGGCTGGCCTGCGGGCGCTGACCCCGCCTGCCGTCGTCGCGTGGGGTGCGGCGCTGCACTGGCTTCCAGTCGACGGCACGTGGGCGGAGTGGGTCGGTCATCCGATCACGGTCACCATCCTGACCATCCTGCTGGTGGTGGAGCTGGTCACCGACCAACTGCCCTCCACGCCCAGTCGTACCGTGCCGCCGCAGTTCATCGCGCGGCTCGTCACCGGCGCGTTCGCCGGCGCAGTGATCGGTGCGGGCTGGCACCACACCTTCAGCTCGATGGGTGCAGGCGTGGTCGGCGCGGTGCTTGGCACCATGTCCGGCTATCAGGCGCGTAGTCGTCTGGTCGCGAGGAACGGTGGACACGACCTGCCCATCGCGCTGACCGAGGACGCCGTCGCGGTGCTCGGTGGGTTCGCCGTGGTCGCCCTGGCCGGCGTCGTCTGACCTGCCTACCGTGACACGGAAATTCGACGCCATCATCGTCGGCGCAGGCCAGGCCGGCCCGCCACTCGCGGGGCGACTGACGGCGGCAGGTCAGACTGTCGCGGTGATCGAGCGCAAGCTCGTCGGCGGAACGTGCGTCAACTACGGCTGCATTCCGACCAAGACGCTGGTCGCCAGCGCGCACACGGCGCACGTCGCCCGACGCGGAACCGAGTACGGCATCGACATCGGGACCGGCAACGTCACGGTCGACATGGCAAAGGTCAAGGCGCGCAAGGACGCCATCATGCTCGGCGACCGGCACGGTGTGGAGTCCTGGCTCGAGGGAATGGACGGTTGCGCCCTCATCCGCGGACATGCCCGCTTCGAGGATCCGCACACCATCCGGGTCGACGACCAGGTTCTGCAGGCCGACCGGATCTTCCTCAACGTCGGCGGTCGCGCCGTCGTGCCGGACATTCCGGGTCTGGCCGACGTGGACTATCTGACCAACGTGGGCATCCTGGACCTCGACGTGCTGCCCGAGCATCTGGTGATCGTCGGTGGCAGCTACATCGCGCTCGAGTTCGCCCAGATGTACCGCCGCTTCGGCGCCACGGTCAGTGTCGTCGAGAAGGGTCCGCGGTTGACCGCCCGCGAGGACGAGGACGTGTCGGCCGCGATCAAGGAGATCCTCGAGGCTGAGGGCATCGGCATTCACGTGAATGCCACGTCGATGCGGATCGTCAAGCAGGACAACGGGTTCGACCTCTACGCGCGCGACGGCGCCGAACCCGTGTCCGGCACCCATCTACTCGTCGCGACGGGACGGCGGCCCAACACCGACGAGCTCGGCCTCGATGCCGCAGGGGTCGCGACCGACGCGCGGGGCTTCGTCGCCGTCGACGACCAGTTGCGGACCAACGTCGAACACATCTGGGCGATGGGGGACTGCAACGGCAAGGGCGCCTTCACCCACACGTCGTACAACGACTTCGAGATCGTGGCCGCCAATCTGCTCGACGACGACCCGCGCCGGGTCAGCGACCGGGTGACGACCTACGCGTTGTACACCGATCCGCCACTGGGTCGCGCGGGCCTGACGGTCGACGAGGTGCGCAAGTCCGGCCGAAAGGCGTTGGTGGGCAAGCGCCCCATGACCCGTGTCGGCCGCGCGGTGGAGAAGGGTGAGACCCAGGGATTCATGAAGGTGGTCGTCGACGCCGACACCGAGGAGATCCTCGGCGCGGCGATCCTCGGGGTTGGCGGTGACGAGGTGATCCAGGACATCCTCGACGTGATGACCGCGAAACTGCGGTACACGGCCATCTCAAGGACCATGCACATCCATCCGACGGTCAGCGAGCTGGTGCCGACGATGCTGCAAGAGATGGCGCCGCTGGACTAAAGCGTGTCGAGCAATCCTGGACGTCGGTTCCCGCGTCTTTCGGGCTGGTTTCACCGGCACCCGATGAATCCGCGGGTCCGCCGTCAGCTCTCGACCTGCGACCGGATCCAGTCGAGGTTGGCCTGCATGTTCTGCTGCCATTCAGACAGCCGCCGCGCGACGATCCTGGCCTCTTTGTCCGGTTGTGCGGCGATCCCGACAGTCAGCCCCGATGGTCCAGGTCCCATCCGACCCCACTGCCGAATCAGCGCGCCGTCGCTAGCCGGTTCCACCTCGAACCCCCAGGTCGCACCGACACCGGCCGGACCGATCACGTTCCACACCCAGCGGCGCTGAGCTTCGACCTCGACGACCTCGCACACCGTTGCCCAGGTGCCGAACGCGTCGTGCTCGCTGCGTCCGCGGAAGCGGGCACCGATCTGGACGCGATCGGCGCCGTCGAGCCATTCGACGGACTGCAGCTCCGCCGAGCACCGCGCTGGCAGAGTGATGTCGGTGACGTATTTCCACACTGTGGCGAGATCGCATCGGACCCGCTGGGTCACTTCTATCGTGGGCTGGTCTCGGTAGCGCACCGTGCCAGCTTGCCAAGGATGAGCGGCGAAGCGAGCGGAACGATCGAAAGCGAGGGCAAGCGGTGAAGGTCGGCACCACGATCGAGCCCCGGAGGCCGGGTGCAGCGGAGTTCGCAGCGGCCGCCGAACGCATCGGTGTCGATTCGTTGTGGGTGCCCGAGGTGTGGGGCTACGACGCACTGACGGGGCTGGCGTACGTGGCGGCCAAGACGTCAACGATCAAGCTTGGAACATTTGTGGTGCAGTTGGGTTCGCGCAGTCCGGCGCTGTTGGCGACGTCCGCGCTCAGCCTGCAGGAACTGTCGGGCGGCAGATTCCTGTTGGGTGTCGGCACGTCGGGGCCCCGGGTGATGGAGGGCTGGCACGGTGTCCGGTTCCGCAAGCCGGTGGAGACGACCAGGGAAACCATCGAGATCGTCCGGATCGTTAGCCGAGGAGACCGGCTCGAGCACCCCGGCGAGATCTATCCGCTTCCGCTGACCGACAGCAATGGCCTTGCCCTGCGACCCATGGTGAACCCACGGCACGTGCCGGTCTACGTGGCGGCGATGGGGCCGCGAAACCTGCGACTCACCGGTGAGATGGCCGACGGTTGGCTCGGCAATGCGTTCATTCCGGAAGCCGCCGAAGTGTTCTTCGGTCCGCTGCGCGAAGGCGCCGAGGGCGCTGGACGCACCTTGGCGGATCTCGATCTCGTGGCGCCGGTCGCGGTCGAGATCCACGACGACGACGCGTCCGCTGACGCCGCGGCACGCCGCCACGCCGACGGGTACGCATTCACCATCGGCGCCATGGGGGCGAACGGCCGCAATTTCTACAACGACGCATTCACCAGGCTGGGCTACGGCGAACAAGTCGGGATCGTCGCCGAGCTATGGCAGAGCGGGAAGCGGGACGAAGCCCGCCAAGCAGTGCCGATCGACCTCGGCCGCCTCACGAATCTCGTTGGTACACCTGACGGCATCGCCGACCGTGTTGGCAAGTACCGCGCCGCCGGGATAACGACGCTGCTGGCCAAATTGGAGGGCGACTACCCGGGCCAGCTGGCGACGCTCGAGCGGCTGCTCGACATCACCGCCGCTGGACCAGCAGCGTCTGAGCTGACGTGCCGATGAAGCCGTGGCGGTCGAAGATGTCCGCGGTGGTGACGCCGATGCCGTCCGGCCCGATGGATCCGCGGGCGCGCAGCGCGAAGTCATTGCCGGACGGTGCCCGGTGCAGGTGCACCACGGTGTCGGTGTTCATGAACACGAACAGTTCTGGATCCAGCGCAGCGCCGACGCCGTTGGCGGAGTCGGCCACCATCGCCAGCCGCTGCAGGTCGGTGAGCGGCTCATCGTCGACCAGAGGGACGAGCGGGCTGAGCCACGCGACGGCGGGCTCGCCAGGAGCGGTCACCTGTGTCCGCCAACTGACGGTCTCCAGATAGCCCGGTGCGTCGATCCAGTCATGCGCGTTCGGCTCGCCCTCGCCTTCGACCAGCGCGGGATGGCGGTCGATGGCGGCGTCGGCGGTGTCGCTGGTGGCCAGCAGCCACGCGCTGACTCGGGCCACCGCGCGGTCGGTACCGTCCGGCCGGGTCGCGAGCATCTCGGCCATCATCATCGAGATCCGGGTGCCGGGCCGCTCCACCCAGGCCCGAACCTTCACCGGCGCAACGGGAATGGCGCCCAGGATGTCCAGGGTCAATCGGCCCACCCGCAGGGGAGATCCATCGGCCAGCTCCTCGATGGCCTTGGTCATCAGGGCCAACGGCGGCGATCCGTGCTGGATCGTGGGGTCCCAGTTGCTGCCGGTGCCCGCGGTGGACTCGAACAGTTGAAACCGTCCCTCGGCAGGCAACCGGTGGTAGTGCCGGTCGATCACGCAGCCGGCACCGCGGGCTGTGGCCTCCCCGGGTAGGGCGGTGGCGTGCCACCGAAGACTGGGCAGTGCTCGTGGTGTGCACACCAGTCGCACATCCGTGACGGCCTGGGCCGGAAGTCTCCCGTCACCCCGGCCGCCTGAATAGCCCGCCACATCGCCATCAGCGTCTTCTCGAACCGCAGCAACTCGTCGAGGTCGGGCGCGTAGTCCAGCACCTGACCGTCGGCCAGATACAGCAGCCGCAACCGGGCAGGCAACACCTCACGGGACCGCAGCAGCGCCACCGCGTAGAACTTCATCTGGAACATGGCCTTCGCCTCGGCCAGTTCGCGTGCTGCCGGTGGCGACTTGCCGGTCTTATAGTCGACCACGCGCATTTCGCCGGTGGGCGCCACGTCGATCCGGTCGACGAATCCCCGCAGCAGCGTGCCGTCCGACAGCTCGACCTCGACCCGTTGTTCGCAGCTCTGCGGGTCGAACCGCCTCGGATCCTCCAACCGGTAGTAACCCGATAGAAGCTTTCTTGCCTCGTCGAGCAGTTCGGCCCGCAGCTCCGGCTCGAACTCGGCGGCGAGCTCCGGCCTCTCGGTGGTCACCCTTTCCCATGCCGGGTCCACCAGCGTCATCGCGGTCTCGGGGCCGCGGCTGGCGGCGGGCAGCGCGTACAACTGCTCGAGTGCGGCATGCACGACCGAGCCACGCACCTGCGCCGTGGAGGACGGCTCGGGCAGCCGGTCGATGGCTCGGAACCGGTACAGCAGCGGGCACTGCTTGAAGTCGCTTGCCCGGGACGGCGACAACGCCGGGCGGCGGGGCAGCGCGGCCGGATCGTCACTCATGCCGTGCTCCTTCCCGGGGCGCTTCGCTCCTGCCCTTTGGTCAGCCTAGAAGCCTGGTCCGACAACCCCGAGCACCACTACCGGCGCGTCTCCTGGCAGGCTGACCGGGTGCCAGTAACCGGTCCGTTCACCGTCGGTGACCGCGTGCAGTTGACCGATGCCAAGGGCAGGCATTACACCATGGTGCTCGCGCCGGGAGCGGAGTTCCACACCCATCGCGGCGCGATCGCCCACGACACCGTGATCGGGTCGCCCGAGGGCAGCGTGGTGAAGTCGACCAACGGCGATCAGTTCCTGGTACTCCGTCCGCTGCTCATCGACTACGTGTTGTCGATGCCTCGCGGTGCCCAGGTGATCTACCCCAAGGACGCCGCACAGATCGTGCACGAGGGCGACGTGTTCCCTGGTGCGCGCGTCCTGGAGGCGGGCGCCGGCTCCGGTGCGCTGACGTGCTCGCTGTTGCGTGCGGTCGGTCCCGAGGGCACCGTGACGTCCTACGAGGTGCGCGACGACCACGCCCCGCACGCGGTGCGCAACGTCACCACGTTCTTCGGCGAGCATCCGGCCAACTGGGATCTGCGCATTGCCAATGTGGCCGATTACGACGGGCCGCAGGTGGATCGGGCGGTCCTGGACATGCTCGCGCCGTGGGAGGTGCTCGAGGCCGTCGGTGGCGCGCTGGTGCCCGGCGGCGTGTTGATCGTCTACGTCGCAACGGTGACGCAGTTGTCGCGGACGGTCGAGGCGCTACGTGAGCAGCAATGCTGGACCGAGCCACGGTCGTGGGAGACGCTGCAGCGCGGCTGGGACGTCGTCGGACTGGCGGTGCGTCCGCAGCACGCCATGCGGGGCCACACCGCGTTCCTGATCAGCGTGCGCAAGCTGGCGCCGGGCGCAGTGACGCCCACCCCGCTGCGGCGCAAGCGCCAGATTTAGTAGCTAGTCGTCGGTGCTGCGGCACAGACCGCGTCGTACCGCGAGCAATTCCATTTCGGGCCGCGCGGCCACCAGTCGTTCGGCCGCATCGAGAACGTCGACGACGTGCTTTCGGTCGGCGGCGACGATGGCCACCCCGAGGCCGGCCCGGCGGTGCAAGTCCTGGTCGCCCGTCTCCGCGGCGGATACGTCGAACTTGCGCCGCAGCTCGGCGATCACCGGTCGGATCGCGGACCGCTTCTGTTTGAGCGAGTGCACGTCACCGAGGAGCAGGTCGAACTCCAGCCAACCGATCCACACGCCGAATCAGCTCGACGGTGTCGGCCTGGTCGCGCCGGCCAGCGGCAGGAGCTGACCGGCGGTGCGCTGGGTCAACTGCCAGGCGTTGCGTATCGGGCTGAATTCCATGGGGAAGGTGAACGGTTTCACGGTCGGATCCGTGGTGCTGATCGTGACGTTCGCCAGCACGTTGCCGGGTTGCCCAGACCACGCGAGGTCGGCCGCCGCAACGTTGAGCGGCACGAAGCCGTTGGCCTTGAGCGCTTCGCCGAAGTTGGTCAGCGCGGGCTGCTCGTCGACTGTGGCGTACTGCACGAGGCCGACCTTCTGCTCAGCAGGAATCGAAGTGTCGGCGAGGCGGTAGAGCACGTCGGTCAACGCGTCCGGCGACGGCAGCGGGGCGGTGGTCGGCGCGGCCCCGACGGTGGTCGTGGCCTGCTGACTCGGTGACGCCGCGGGTGGCGGGGTTTGCGCACACCCCGCAACCCCGAGCGCCGCCACGATCGTGACGGCGCTCAGGATTACTGCTGGGGTGCTGTGCACCGGATGGGGTTAGCCCGCAGAGCTCAGCAGCGCCAAGGCGGATTGCTTCGAGATCTGCCAGCCAGTGGGGCTCGGGCCTGCGACGAACGTCACGGGCTGCGTGTTGGTGCCGCCGGTGTTGGCCGTCGCAGTGACGTTCGCGGTCGCGGCGCCGCCCTCCTGATCGATGTCGGCGATGACGAAGCTCAACGGGAACTTGCCCTCTGACGCGGCATTCCGGTACGCCCGGTCCGCGGCGATGCCTTCGATGCGGCCGATGCCACCCTCGATGTAGCTGGCCTTCGCTCCGGAGAACGAGCCGCCAGCGGCGAGGCCCTGAAGCGTTTGCAGCAGCTGGGGCTGCAGTTCAGGCGCCGGCGCCTGCGGAAGCGGAAGGTCCCAGACGACCGACTGGATCGCCGGTGCGGCTGGCGAAGCGCTCAGTGCAACAGAAGTCACACCACCCGCGGCTGCGGCCACTGCAGCGGCTGCTGCCATGCCGGTAACGAGGGTTTTAAGGATCACGGCTGTCCTTTCAACGGGGCCAACTCATCACAGAGGTTAACAGTGTTGCTGGTGTGTCGAATTCCTACACCGCACACAAAGTCTGAATCGCCGGTAGCGTTGAAGTTGTTACTGCACCAATTTTCGGTGCGGGAAGGGGCGCAATATGAGCGAGTCCGAGCGTTCGGGAGCCTACCCAGAGGATTCCGGAACCCCCATGTCCAGCGATGATGCTGCCGAATTGGAAGAACTTCGCCGTGAGGCGGTAGCGCTGCGTGAACAGCTGGAGCAGGCGGTAGGTGCGGACAGCGGGCTGCGCAGCGCCCGCGACGTGCATCAGCTCGAAGCCCGGATCGACTCGCTCGCTTCTCGCAACGCGAAGCTGATGGACACGCTCAAGGAGGCCCGGCAGCAGTTGCTGGCGCTCCGCGAGGAGGTCGACCGGCTCGGCCAGCCGCCCAGCGGTTACGGCGTGCTCCTTGCTGCACACGAGGACGACACGGTCGACGTGTTCACCTCGGGTCGAAAGATGCGCCTGACCTGCTCGCCGAACATCGAGGTCGGCGAACTCAAGCAGGGCCAGACCGTGCGTCTGAACGAGGCGTTGACCGTGGTCGAGGCCGGTGCGTTCGAGTCGGTCGGCGAGATCAGCACACTGCGCGAAATCCTTGCCGACGGCCATCGCGCGCTGGTCGTCGGACACGCCGACGAGGAGCGGATCGTCTGGCTCGCCGAGCCGTTGGTCTCCGCCGAGTACCTGGTGGACATCGACGACGTGGACGACGAGACGGACGACGATCTGCGGCCGCGCAAGCTGCGCCCTGGCGACTCGCTGCTGGTCGACACCAAGGCCGGATATGCGTTCGAACGCATCCCCAAGGCCGAGGTCGAGGACCTGGTGCTCGAAGAGGTTCCCGATGTCAGCTACCACGACATCGGCGGACTGACCCGGCAGATCGAGCAGATCCGCGACGCCGTGGAACTGCCGTTCCTGCACAAGGACCTGTACCGCGAGTACTCGCTGCGGCCACCAAAGGGTGTCCTCCTCTATGGTCCGCCCGGCTGCGGCAAGACCTTGATCGCCAAGGCGGTGGCGAACTCGTTGGCCAAGAAGATGGCCGAGATTCGCGGCGACGATGCGCGGGAGGCGAAGTCTTACTTCCTCAACATCAAGGGTCCGGAGCTGCTGAACAAATTCGTTGGCGAGACCGAGCGGCACATCCGACTGATCTTCCAGCGGGCGCGGGAGAAGGCCTCCGAGGGCACCCCGGTGATCGTGTTCTTCGACGAGATGGACTCGATCTTCCGCACCCGTGGAACGGGTGTCAGCTCCGACGTCGAGACAACGGTGGTCCCGCAGCTGCTTTCGGAGATCGACGGCGTCGAGGGCCTCGAGAACGTCATCGTCATCGGTGCCTCCAACCGTGAGGACATGATCGATCCGGCGATCCTGCGGCCCGGCCGCCTGGACGTCAAGATCAAGATCGAGCGGCCGGATGCCGAGTCGGCACAGGACATCTTCTCCAAGTACCTGACCGAGAAGCTGCCGGTGCACGCCGATGATCTCGCCGAATTCGGCGGTGACCGCGCATTGACGATCAAGACGATGATCGAGAAGGTCGTTGACCGGATGTACGCCGAGATCGACGACAACCGGTTCCTGGAGGTCACCTACGCCAATGGTGACAAGGAAGTCATGTACTTCAAGGACTTCAACTCCGGTGCGATGATCCAGAACGTCGTCGACCGCGCGAAGAAGAACGCGATCAAGGCGGTGCTGGAGAGCGGTCAGCACGGTCTGCGGATCCAGCACCTGCTGGACTCGATCGTCGACGAGTTCGCCGAGAACGAAGACCTGCCGAACACCACGAATCCCGATGACTGGGCTCGTATTTCGGGCAAGAAGGGCGAGCGGATCGTCTACATCCGCACGCTCGTCACCGGCAAGTCCTCGAGTGCGTCGCGGGCCATCGACACCGAGTCGAACCTGGGGCAGTACCTGTAGATCCGGGTAGTAATCCGAACTACGCCGCCGCACCGGCTCTCGACGCTTGCGCGGCTGCTGGCTCAGTCGCGCGGCTCGATCTCCGGGTAGGGCTCGGGTTCGGTCAGGTGGGCACGTGCGCACCTGCGGAAGTGCGCGAGCAGGCGCTGCCGTTCGCCGACCGTTGGGTCTGCGGTGACCCGGCAGCGGTTCGACTGGAATCCCGTGCAGCCCGGACTCATCGAGGATCTCGACGCCCACTACTTCGACGGTTGGGCCAGGCTCACCGCCACGTCGGCGATCAGCGGGTCGAAGAAGCGTTGCCGGTACAGCGGGTCGACGCTGGTGCTGACGGTGAAGTAGAGACCGGACAGCACGGCCACGAACAGCGAGGTGTGCACGATCGTCTGCGGCACCGGCATGTGTATGCCGAACCACGTTCCGGCGCAGGGGGGTTGGCCCACCGAGCAGGTCGCCTCCGCCGACCACAGCACCGCGACGTCGTAGGGAATGGCGATCACACCCAGCGCCAGGAAGAACGCGAACAGACCCGCGGTGAAGAACACCACCTGGATCGCTTGCGGCACCACCATCACCGCGACCACATTGAGTTGCTCGCCGCTCGACAGGGGAGTGCGGACCGGGTCGTGCTCGATGCACCCGGCCAGTGGCGTTCCGGCCAGCAGTTCTCCCGGATCGCTCTGCTCGGCCCGGTCCTCGCGCAGTGCGCGCACCTCGTCGCGGATGGTCGCCGCCACCACGAAGATCGCCATCACCAGCAGGGCAGCGGTCCGGCGACCTGCTTCGCCCAGTCGCGTTCCGCTGTGGTGCAACAGATACAGCGCGAACGGCGCGGCGACCAACGCCGCGGCGATGCTGCCCAAACGCACCGCGTAGCCGTAGTCCGGGTCGCCAGCGGTGACCTCCGCGAGCAGCATCATGACTGCGGTGACCGCGCCGACGCCGCTGACCACCGGTGCGGACCGGACGATCAGGTCGCGGGAGCGGACCCGTCGGGTCAGCACCAACGGCAACCCACGACGCAGAAACCACTCCTGGATCTGCTGCATGTCGGACACGGCTGACATTGTGATGGACTTGTGCCGCTATGGCGAGGGGACTCACGTCGACATGGGGCATATCGGCCCGCTCGGCGTTCGTGGCGGCCAGTGTCGTGTTCGTCGTGCTCGGCATCGCGGGCGCCGGCCTGGCCGTCGTGCTCTACCGCACGATGCTGTCGGGAGTCGACAGCGCCGCCGCCGGCCGGATCAGTGAGATCGCCGACGCCGTCCAGACCGCCGGGGCCGCCGGCGTCGAGCCTGCACTGCTGCAGACCGATCAGCGGATCGTCGCCGTGCAGGTCATCAGAGCGGACGGCAGCGTCGTGCGCCGGTCGGCGTCGGCGCCGGACGTCCCGCTGCTCCCGCTCGCCGGCGTCAGTGGCGGGCCGCACATCGGAATGCCGGAGCAGACGTCGCCTTTCGGCCGAATCAGGTTCAGCGCGCTCACCGTGGACGGTCCCGACGGTCGTTACACCATCCTGGTGGGCGAGGGCAGCGCGACGATCGCGTCCACGGTGCGGACCGTGGTCGTCGTGCTGGCAGTGGCCGCGCCGTTCGTCATCGCCGTGTCCGGCGCCGCCACCTACCTTCTGGTTCGGCGCTCGATGAGGTCGGTGGACGAAATCCGGTCCCGCGTGGCCGACATCAGCGCCTCGGACCTCACCGAGCGGGTTCCGGTGCCCGGCAGCCGCGACGAGATCGCGGCACTCGCCGTGACCATGAACGAGATGCTGGCCCGGATCGAGGCTGGCCATGCCGCACAACAGCGCTTCGTCGGCGACGCGTCACACGAGCTGCGCAGTCCGCTGACCACGATCATCTCGGCGCTCGAGGTGGCGGTCACGCATCCCGAGCTGCTCGACGCGGACCTGGCCACGGGCACGCTGATCCCCGAGGCGCAACGGATGAAGGCG
Organism: Mycobacterium sp.; assembly: GCA_032162385.1. Taxonomy (GTDB): domain Bacteria; phylum Actinomycetota; class Actinomycetes; order Mycobacteriales; family Mycobacteriaceae; genus Mycobacterium. The sequence continues at coordinate 2,936 of JAVRPF010000353.1, read as the reverse complement.
CTCATCGACGATCTGATGCTGCTCGCGCGTGCCGACGAACGGGGTCTCACGGTGGCCAACGACGATGTCGACCTCGACGACCTCGCGACCGCCGAGGTGGAACGACTGCGCCGCGAGACGTCGCTCGACGTGCGCGCCGACATCAGCCCGGCCCGCCTCACCGGTGACGCCGAGGCGCTGTCCAGGGTGCTGCGCAACCTGCTCGACAACGCCGCCAGGCACGCTTCGTCGCGCGTCGAGGTGGACCTGCGCCCCGCGGGCGGTTTCGTGCTTGTCGGTGTCGCCGACGACGGGCCGGGCATCCCGGCGGTCGACCGTTCGCGGGTGTTCGACCGCTTCGTCAGGCTGGACCAGGACCGATCGCGCAACGCGGGCGGTACCGGCCTCGGCCTGGCGATCGTGCGGGAGATCGTGGTGGCGCACGGCGGCACGGTGTCGATCGATGACCGCGTCGGCGGCGGAACTGTGGTCAGCCTTCAGCTGCCGTTGGCGTGGGCACCCGACTCGAGCCGGTAGCCGATCCCTCGGATGGTCTGAATGGTGTTGGTGCCGAACGGAATATCGATCTTGCGACGCACGTAGCCCACGTACACCTCGACCACGTTGTCGGCGCCCTCGTAGTGCGCGTCCCAGACGTTCTGCAGGATCTCGGTCTTGGTGACGACGGTGTCCTTGTTGCGCATCAGGTACTCGAGGAGACCGTACTCGCGTGGCGTCAGCGAGATCGGCGACGAGTCCCGCTCGACGGCCCGACGGGCGGGGTCCAGCGACAACGAGCCTACCGTCAGGACCGGCGGGCGTGGCGGCGCGGAACGGCGCACCAGCGCGCGGAGCCGGGCCACCAGCATGAGGAAGGAGAACGGTTTGGTCAGGTAGTCGTCGGCGCCCAGATCGAAGGCGTCGGTCTGGTCGTATTCGCCGTCCTTGGCGGTCAGCATGAGCACCGGGGTCCACACGTCCCGAGCACGCATGCGACGCAGGACCTCATAACCGCTCAGACCGGGCAGCATGATGTCGAGCACGATCACGTCGAAGTCGTTCTCGACCGCCTGCCGCAGCCCGTCGACACCGTTGGCCGATCCCACGACCATGCAGCCTTCCGCGCGCAGACCTATGGCCAGGGTCGACGCCAGGAGGGGTTCGTCGTCGACTACCAGGACCTTCATGTCGGGCCGATTCTTCCATCATTCAATGCGGCAGGACGCCCGCCCGGTACCGGTTCCGTGCGACCAGCGTCAGTCGTAGATCGTCGACCAGGGGATCGAGGAACTGGGTGCGGTACTCGCCGTCACCCACCGCGCGGGCGCTGACGTACATGAACGTCAACGCGGCCAGGAACATCGTGACGTGAATCAGCGGCTGCGGCACGGGCAGCGTCATGCCGAGCCAGGTGCCCTGATCGGGACCGTTGTTGGTCCACGTGGCAAGAACTTCCGGGGTGAGCATGAGCAGCCCGAGGATGAAGAAGATGGCGGCCGTCACGATGGCGACCATGGCGACCTGGATGACCTGGGAGGCCGCGACGACGAAGATCACGTTGGCCCGTTCGCCCCGGCTGAGCTTCTCGCCCGTGATCGGGTCCGGCATCGCCGCGAACGGTGTGTCGGCCAGCCGCCTGCCGTCGGCGCCGCGAGCCGAGGTGGACGCCAGCACCGTTCGCACCCGCTCGACCACGCCCGTGACCAGGAACGCGATCGCAATGAGCACCATGAATCCGACCACCAGCCACATCCGCTCCCGGCTGATCTTGGTCGCCATCGACCACACGTATCCGTTGAAGAACACCAACACGGTGAGCAGGACCACGGGCAGCGCCCGCGCGACCAACCCGCCGATGGTCGCCAAATGCGACATCGTCAGCCGCAGCGCCCACGCCAGCACGGACCCCACGCCAAGACCGGTGAGCACCAGGATGAGTGCGACCAGGACCGCGATGGCGACGACCGCGTCGATCCGGTCGGCGTTGGGTCCGGTGACCAGCCCGGCGGCCAGCGTCGCGATGACGGCGACGGTGGAGGCCAACCGGCGGTACCGCGGGGTCGCGATGTGCGACACCAGCCAGCCCACCAGGAAGGACAACGGAAGCATCACCGCCAGCACCGCCAGGATGACTAGTTCGGCCGCGGTCGGGTTGTCGTCGATGTCGATGGTCCGGCTGTCCGCCGTCGAAGCGATGACGACGGTGCACACCACGAGTGTCGAGGTACCCGCCAGCAGTGGTGCCGAGCGGCGCCACAACCTGCGCCACCGGCCGCGCCGTGTCAACACCCCGGGCAGACCCCGTGCGAGGAACCACGATTCGGCGGCCACGCGGTCGGTGGGTTCAACAGGTGAGGTCATCGGTGGAAGACTCCCACCGGCTCAGCCGCGGAATGCGCGCGGGTCGGGAACACCGTCGTGCGGTCCGTGCCGAGCAACTGGGTGATTCCCATCAAACCCAGCGAGCCCGGCGCCAACAGCCAGAACCCGGGCAGGATCAGCGATATCGAGCAAAGTCCACCAAGTCCGGGGTGCGCGCCGCAAGCACCGGCCCCGACCGGCCGGAGTCTCGTCACCTACGCTTGAGCTCATGCAACGGATCATCGGGACCGAGGTCGAGTACGGCATCTCCTCGCCGTCCGACCCGACCGCGAATCCGATCCTCACGTCGACCCAAGCCGTGCTGGCCTACGCGGCCGCCGCGGGGATCCAGCGCGCCAAGCGCACGCGATGGGATTACGAGGTGGAGTCGCCGCTGCGTGACGCGCGCGGATTCGATCTGAGCCGGTCGACGGGCCCACCGCCGGTCGTCGACGCCGACGAGGTCGGCGCGGCCAACATGATCCTCACCAACGGGGCGCGGCTCTACGTCGACCACGCCCACCCGGAGTACTCCGCGCCCGAGGTCACCGACCCCATGGACGCCGTGATCTGGGACAAGGCCGGCGAACGCGTCA
>JAVRPF010000352.1:0-2565 GCA_032162385.1 Mycobacterium sp. | reverse complement strand
TAGCCGGAGCACGGCTTAGTCTGAGCTCTGTGACTGTCGACCAGCCGCCTGATCATGTGCTGGCTGCGTTTGGCCTCACCGGACTTCGACCGGCTCCACTCGGTTCGAACTGGGAGGGGGGCTGGCGCTGCGGCGAGGTCGTGCTGTCCATGGTGGCCGATCACGCTCGCGCGGCATGGTCGGCGAAGGTGCGCGAGACGCTCTTCGTCGACGGTGTGCGGCTGGCCCGCCCGGTGCGCTCCACCGACGGCCGCTACGTGGTCGCCGGTTGGCGCGCCGACACATTCGTGACCGGCACGCCCGAACCGCGGCACGATGAGGTCGTCTCGGCCGCGGTGCGGCTGCACGAGGCCACTGCGCGCCTGGAACGCCCGCGCTTCCTGACCCAGCCGCCGTCCGTGCCGTGGTCCGACGTGGACGTGTTCGTCGCCGCCGATCGCGCGGCGTGGGAGGACCGTCCACTGCATACGCTGCCACCCGGCGCGCAGGTCGCGCCAGGTTCGGCCGACGGGCAGAGGTCAATCGAGCTGATCAATCAGCTTGCCTCGCTGCGCAGGCCGACGCGCGCCCCCAGCCAGTTGGTGCACGGTGACCTGTACGGCACCGTGCTGTTCGCGGGCACCACCGCGCCCGGCATCACCGACATCACGCCGTACTGGCGCCCCGCGTCCTGGGCGGCCGGGGTGGTGGTGGTCGATGCGATGGCCTGGGGTGAGGCCGACGACGGACTGGTCGAGCGGTGGACGTCCCTACCCGAGTGGCCGCAGATGCTGCTGCGCGCGTTGATGTTCCGGCTGGCCGTCCACGCATTGCACCCGCGATCGACGGCGGCGGCTTTCCCCGGCCTGGCCCGCACCGCGGCGCTGGTTCGTCTGGTGCTCTAGCGGTAGCCAGCAACTCGTGAACCACTCCAAGTGCTGAACTTGCTGGTGGTGATCTTTCTATTATTGCTAAGACACCAACACTGGTCACCGATCGTGATTCCCCAACGCCGAGGCAGGGTGGTGCAGATTGGGCGCACGATCGAGCGACGTGGATTGGACGCTGCTTCCTGTCCCGTGGGCGGTCCAGACCGCGGATCGGATTCCGAAACAGCGCTATTACGACGACGAGTTCTACGCCGTCCGGATGGACAGTGAGACCGTCCGCGCCTACGACAACGCCTGCCGCCACCGCGGCATGAAGCTCGTGGAGGGCCGCGGGTCCCGCCGCAGCTTCGTCTGCCCGTTCCACGGCTGGTGTTGGGGTCTCTACGGCGCCAACACCTTCGTGTTGCGACCGGAGATCTTCGACGAAAAGAACCTCTGCGCCGAGGATCTCAGCCTGGTACCGGTGAAATGCGAGCTGTGGGGCGGCAGCACGCGCTCGGGCCGTACCCGATCGATCCGAATCTGATCGCTCAGGGCGTGCCGCCCGATAGTCGGGCAAATTTCGGCGATCGGATCTTCGCACCGGTGGAGGGCACACCCATGCCGCCGGGCGCACCCGGCCCGCCGCCACCCGACGGCGCTCCTCTCCCGGCCGAGCCCCCCGCTCCGCCTCTCGAGCCACCTCCCGGGGCAGGCGCAGGCAGTGATGCGCCGCCGGCGGCTCCAAGTGCATTCACTACTGAAGGTTCCGACCCCGGTCCGTCGGTGGCGATCGCCCACTACGATCCCCAGACCGGTGAGTACGCGACGCCGGCCGGACAGGTGTTTCGACCAACGGATCTGGTGGCCCCGTCCACGACGTGGCGGGACCTCGTCTACAAGGCAGGCCAATGATGTTCTCGCACAGGCGAGTAACGGCGGCTGTGACGGCAGCTGTAATGGTCTCGGGTACGTGCGTCGTCCCCCTTGCCGACGCTACCGCCGACGAAATCGCGGTCAACGGTACCTACCTCGCTACCTCTGAGGGCCAATGGGCGAAGACGAACGAGTCGTATCACGACGAGAAGTCGGTGACGCAGACGTGGGCCATCACATCCAGCTGCAGCAGCTTTCTCGACTGCACCGGACACCTGACCAGTGACCAGGGCTGGAGCGCGGACGCGCGCTATCTGAGCTGGGCGTGGCGAGTCGCCCGCACCGTGGACGGCTGGGAAATCTGCGCCGACGGCACCGCCGCGCCAGGAGAGCGGGCCTTCCAGTTCTGGCCGGACCCCACCGTCCCTCCCGGGACCCTCGCCGGCACGGACAAGACCATCGGTGCTAGCGGCGCGTGCGGCAAGAATCAGTGGCTCACCGTGACGATGCCGTTCAAGCTAGTGCCGATCGGGTGACCTCGGTCAATCCAACGACACGACACTAGAATTCGTGGCGGACCTTGGCCAACCGCACCCGGCCGTCGATGGCAAGCACCCCTTCGGCGCGAAGCAGTTCCAGCTGCCGCGTGGTCAGGTGCGCGGCGGGCCGTCCCGACGCGGTGATCACTCGGTGCCAGGGCAGATCCGACGAGTCGGTGCGCATGATCCACCCGACGATCCGCGGGCTGGAAAGCCCTGCCGCGTCGGCGATGTCGCCGTAGGTGGCCACCCGGCCGGCAGGTATGGACGCGACCAGGGCGCGCACGTTCTCGACCTGCTCG
>JAVRPF010000351.1:0-3459 GCA_032162385.1 Mycobacterium sp. | reverse complement strand
ATCGCAGCAAGGGCGGCCACTACGACGTCTACGACGGCGGAATCGCCTTCGACGACGTCATCGAGTGGGAAGTCGAGTTCCTCCGACGCCATGCCCGCGTCGAGCCATCCGACCCGTCAACGCCCTCGGTGCAACGACAACCCCCAACCGCTAGCGCCGAGTGATCGCAACGGATTTCAGGTACCGCCAGACCTGCCAATGAAATGAACGAACGGAGGCCCACGTGGACGCCGGAGTGCAGGCGCAGCAGGCCAGTTGCCGGCTGGACGAATACGGCACCCGAACCTTGGTCGTTGGCGCGTTGGGCGTGATCGGTCGGAACGTAGTCGAGCATCTCCCTGACAGTGGGCGCTCAGTGGTCGGCTCAGCCGACGGCAGCCACCGCTGGCCGCGCACAACGGCGCCGAACATGTGATGGCCGACGTGACGGATCCCAATACCGGCGTCCGTCTGCGTGATTCCCTGCACGACGTGACGCATTTGGTGTTCGCCGCCTACCAGGAACAGCCCAGCCTCGCGGGGCAGGTGGCGCCCAACGTCCATCTTCTCGAAGGCAGCCTGGACGCTCTGGCAGCGTCGGGCGCCGCGATTCAACACGTCAGGCTCTACCAGGGGAACAAGCACTACGGCGCACACCTCGGACCATTCAAAACTCCTGCGCGGGAGGATCATCCACGACTTCTTGGGCCCAACTTCTACTACGACCAGGACGATCTACTGCGTCTGCGTGCGGAGCGGGACGGGTTCGCCTTCACCATCTTCGGCCTGAGGCCGTCTGCGGAGTGGCAACCGGCAACCCGATGAACCTACTGACGGCCATCGCGGTGTACGCAACCCTGTGCAAGCACGAGAACATCCCACTGCGATTCCCCGGCCCCGAGCAGGCCGCCGACGTGATGTACCAGATCACCGACGCTCGCCTGCTCGCCCGCGCGACGGCGTGGGCGGGACTGGCGCAGAGCGCTCGCAACCAGGACTTCAACATCACAAACGGAGACACATTCCGCTGGCGGCACATGTTTCCCCGCATCTCCGACTACGTCGGTATCGCGCACGCACCCACTCAACAAATGCGACTCACCGATCACATGCCGAGCCAGGAGGGGGCCTGGGACCAGATCGTTTCGCTGCATCGCCTCGAACCCACTCCCTTCCATGAACGCTCAGGAGTCCCTGGAGACGTGGCGCGCGGTCCGGCCGATGTGAGTCCGCATCACAGCCGTCGCCTTCTCCACGTCGCCCGTGCTGATCGCCATCACGAATTGTCGGTGTTCCCGGTTGCCGCGTAGCCCCATCTCGGGGTGATCCTCCTTCACGCGTTCCAGTGACATCAGAGTGGGACCGCGGAACGAGTCGGCGAGCATAACGATCGCCTTGTTGTGGCCGGCGCGGGCGACGCGGCTGTGGAACTCCGCCGAGAGCGACATGGGGTACTTCCCCTCGGCGAGTGCGGCATCGCCCCGGTCACAGATGCTGAGGAGCTCCTCGATGTCCTGTGGCGACGCGCGGTCGCACACCACCGGGATGATGCCCAACTCGAACACCTGACGCGCCTCGGTGACTTCCTTCGCCGTCAGATCCGACAAGCTCAGCAGGTCGATGATGTCTGTCCCGACCTGCGCGCTGGTCGGCGCGGTCACGAAGGCCCCGCCGCCGGCGCCGACCTTGATGGCGACCATTCCGTTCGCCTCCAGCCAACGCAGGGCTTCCCGGACGGTCACCCGACTGACGACGAACTTTTCGCCGAGGACCCGTTCAGCCGGCAGCCGGTGGCCGGGCTTGAGTCGACCGTCCCGGATCAGGACTCGGATCTGGTCGACGATCATCTCCGAGGCCCGGCCGGCTAGGACGCGGCTGAACATGTCGTCGTCCGCCCGCGGTGACGTGGCTGCGCAGTCTGGTCCCATGGACCAATGGTAAAGCCTTAAGGCCCTCCATCGCCGAGATATTCAACCCTTACGGCATGCACGGAAGATGGGGCTGGCGGGGTATCACGTCGCACCTGGTGGGCGCCGGGGGATGCTTCCGTTCCTCAGCACCGCGCCGCGATGTGATCCCGCTGGGAATTCTCGGCGACGAGGGTCTCGTCCGCTACGGCTCGACCGCGAGCTGGCAGCGCGCCCAAATGCCGCCGGAGAGACTGCGGCTCTTAAGATTTCGCTCATCGGAGTCGGGTGCGCGGAGAGTGCCGTCGAATACTGTGTGGAACTTTCGCTCGAGTGAGGGACGGGTATGCTCCTAATCCATCCGGTCGTCATGTGCCAGGTCTGACGTACGCCCGAGTCGGTTTCGAGGATCCACGTTGATGGCATCAACACGCCCGGCACGACCATGGCCGGCTGAAGTGATGGAGAAGCTCAGCAGAGGCCCGCGGACTTCTCTTCGGCGATGATTTGCTCGACGGGCTCGCCGAGGTGCGCTGCGAACCCGTCGGTGGGTTTCATGACCCAGTTGCCGTTCTCGAAGAGCATGATCCGAGATCCCTCGGTGCCTCCAACCTGCGTGCGCACGATCGCCTCGCCGTGCGCAGCGTCCAGAAGCATTCCGGCGACACGGATCTTGGGGCCCGCCTTCTTGCAGGTTTCGTAGACGGTCACGAAGTCTTCTTGGGTGATCCCGTCGCGGACCTCCCGTGACATGCGCTCCCAGACACCGGCGAAATCGCCCGACGAGAAGTGGTCGACGTTTGCCTGTGCCGCGGCAGTGGCGGCTGAGAGCGTCTCCGGCACGTCTCGTCCCGAGGCGGTCGTGCTCGCCGCGGCTGGGCTGGCTTGTCCAATGGTTGAGTTGTACGCGCCATCGGCGATGCCACAAGACGAGCATGCGGTCGCCAACAGCACCGCTGATGACACGGCGACGAATGATCTCATCGCCGAAGGGTAAGGCCTGATTGCGTTGCACGTCAGCCCAACAGCACATTCTCGGGGTTGGCGCTACATTGCGGCGCGCAACCGGGTGATGATTCCGTCGAGGTCGAGGACGAACATGTCGGGCCGGAAGATGTGGCCGCCGGGCTGCTCATGCCATTCGTGCGGGATGCCGGCGTCGCGGAGGAGTCCGCGGAACTCCCGCTGGCCCGCAAGCACCTGGGTCTCGTTCACACTGTCGAACCAGTTGAGCGGGTCCGGACTGGTGCCGGCGACCAGGAAGATCCGCTTGTTCCGGTAGCTGTCGATACGCTCCACCGGGTTGTCGGCGCTGACCCTGGCCTGGTCCCAGAACGGCGCGCCGTAGGCGGTGCCGCCGGCCAGGTCCAGGACCGCCGAGGTGATGTTTGCCCAGTGCACGACCAGGCCGAAATCGCGGCGCAGACTCGCCGGGCCGGAGTGGCTGCTCACCGAGGCGAAGTGGCCGTAGTACTTGGCTGCGTACTTCAGCGCACCGAAGCCACCCATCGAAAACCCGCCGACCGCACGGCCGTCGTACTCGGCGTACGTTCGGAAATTCGCCTCGATCCAG
>JAVRPF010000350.1:0-4722 GCA_032162385.1 Mycobacterium sp. | reverse complement strand
CGAGCCCATTGAGCGCGCTGGTCGGACCACCGCGAGCGTCCGGCGTGGCGTGGTCGTGGTGGCGGATCGGGGCGTCGCAGTACGGCGTGCGACAGGTGTCGTCGCGCAGGTCGATGAACCGCGGCAGCCCCTTCGGGAACAGCCGGGCAAGTGACTCCATCGCCACCAACGCGCCACTGCGCGGTCAGGACGAGGTCGACCCCGACGGGGACGGGAACCTCGGCCGCCCGCCCGGTGACCCGCTCGACCAGGGTGTCGGCCATGACTTGGCCACGGCCACGCCCGTCGAAGCAGATGTCGGCGGCCCGCCGAAGTGCGGCGTAGACCGACACGCCCTGCGCCATCGGCAACAGCGCCGTCAGGTAGGTCATGGTGTCGGGTGCCGGCCGGATGGTGACCGTGCGTTCGGTTTCGGCACGGACGGCGCGGTCGACGATCGCCTGGGGGTCGAGCCGATAGGCGATCGACTTGGCCGCCGCGGCCACCCGGGCATCGCCCAGACCCGCCAACCCCGAGACGTCGGCACACAACTCCGCGTCCAAGACCCGTCGGTCTTCGACGTCCAGGCAGGCGGACTCGCGCACGATCAGCGTGGCCCGCCACTTCCGAGAGCGCCCCGGACTCCAGTGCGGCAAGGGTGTGGGGCATCTCGTGCACCAACGCCTTGGCGAAACCGAGGTGCCTGCCGCCGCGGGCCGGGGAATCCCGCCGCGCCAACGCCACCTCACTGGCCACGCCCCGCCCCCGTTTGGCTGCGGGCATCCCGGCGGCTGCTTCCGACGCGCGTCGCGCCGCATCCAGTGCCGCGGCCGCCCTGGCCTGCACCGCCGCGGCGGCCGACTTCAGCCGCTCCGGCGCCGCGATGCGCTTCACCAGCGCCGACTCATCGGCCCCCGAATCGACGACCACCAATTCATCGAACATGTGTTCGAGTCTACTCGCCGCCTACGACAAGGAGCCGTCAATCACGCCGGGAATGAACACGAGGTACTCGGTCTTGGCGTGCAAGTATCGCCGGGGTCATTTCCTCCGGCGGAGAACCATCAGATTGTCCCGCCAGGTAAACGGGTCACCATCGGGGCCGGTACCGTCCCTGTCAACGACCTCGACGCGCTCTCGGTCCCATTCCGCGGCAGGCAGATCCAACTCGGCGAGCACCTCCTCGGGGCTGGGAAACGGGTGGTCGTGCGGCACCTTCTTCGAGAACGGCGGGGGCGCGGCGTGGTCGACGATGACCAACAGCCCACCCGGTGCGACGGCGCGCGCGGCGTTGCGAAGGATGGCCGGGCGCTCCAACCGAACGGTGGAGTGCAGGAACTGCGCCGAGGCCAGGTCGAAGCTGCCTGCAGGAAAGCTGTCCGACAGATCATGGTGCTGAAAGTCGATGCGGTCCAGCGCACCTCGCGCCTGTGCCTCCGCACTGGCGCGTGCCAGTGCGGTCTCGGATACGTCGACCGCCACCACGTGCCAGCCCTGCTCGGCCAACCACACGGCGTCGCCACCCTCCCCGCAGCCGAGGTCCAGCGCACGACCGGGCGGCAGTCCGCCGACCACCGAAGCCAGTTGAACGTTGACCCGGCCGCTCCAGATCCGGTCGCGTTCGCCGTAGTGCTCTTCCCAGTACTCCTGGGCGCTTCCATCCGATTCATGCGTGTGCATTTGCATCCTCCTTCTGAGTGGGCCACGGCGGGACCGGCAGCCCGACGTCGTCGGCGAGCAGGCTCTGCACCACGGCGGCCGCGGCCAGGGAGCCCGCCGCAATTGCAGCCGCGACTTGCGGCATCTGGGGGCTGAGATCGCCCGCGGCGAACACGCCGGGCACCGACGTGCGATGGAACGGGTCGATTTCGACGGCGTCGACGGCCACCGGGCCGGGTGGTGCGGCGGCCACACCTAGCTGGGCCGCCAGATCGGAGCGCTGGTGAAGCGTGGCGGCCACCAGCACGCCCCGGCGCGCGAGCCGGGAGCCATCGACGAATCTCACGGCCGCCAATTCGCCGTCCTCAGAGATGAATTCGGCGATCCGGCGTTCGTCGGCCGTCACGTTTGCGGCGGCCAGTTGCCCGCGCTGCGCAGTGTCAAGTCCCGCCGGCCCGTTGGTGAGCACCACGACGTCATCGGTCCAGCCGCGCAGCATCAGCGCCATGTGCATTGCCCGCTCCCCCTCAGCCAGTACCGCCAAGGGCTGGCCGCGTGCCTCCCAGCCGTGGCAGAACGGGCAGTGGAACGCCGATCTACCCCACAACGCGTCGAGTCCGGAGATCGCTGGCTGCCGATAGTCCATCCCGGTCGCCAACAGCACGTGCCGGGTGCGCTCGCGGCCGCCGTCGGCAAGTCCGAGGACGAAGCCCCCGCCACGCTTCCCGTCGTCCGGCGTGCCCGAGGCCACCGTCCCGCGGCGGACCTGCACGCTCGGATACGCCGCGAGTTCAGCGCGGCCTGCTTCGTACAGCTGCGCCGGCGGCCGTCCGTCGTGACCGAGCAGCCCGCCAATGCCGTGCGCAGCCAGATTGCTCTGCTTGCCGTCGTCGACCACCAGGATCCGACGCCGGGCACGGCCCAGCACCAGCGCGGCGCTCAGCCCGGCCGCGCCTCCTCCGACGACGATGCAGTCCCATTCGATGTCCACGACACCGAGCTTGCCTGCGCCGTGGCAATAGTGCCAAGCTGATTTGCCATGCAGGCAAATCACAGCCACGACGAGGTCGATCTGCGGGTGCGACGAAGACTGCGAGAGTTGCGCACGCAGCTTGGCCTGACCCTGGACGAGGTCGCCACCCGGGCCGACATCGACGTGTCGACGTTGAGCAGGCTCGAATCCGGCAAGCGTCGCCTGGCGCTGGATCACCTGCCTCGCCTCGCCGCGGCGCTGTCGGTGAGCGTCGACGATTTGCTTCGGGCACCGGAGGCCGAGGATCCGCGGGTCCGCGGCAGTTCGCACACCCGGCACGGCGTCACCTACTGGCCGTTGACCCACAACGGCCCCGCAGGCGGCCTGCACGCGTTCAAGATCCGGGTCGGTGCCCGCCGCCGCACACCACCCGACGAGCTACCCGTGCACGACGGTCAGGACTGGATGTACGTTCTCTCCGGACGGATGCGACTGATCCTCGGCGAGCGCGACTTCACCATCAAACCCGGTGAGGCCGTGGAGTTCTCGACCTGGACGCCGCACTGGTTCGGTGCCGTTGACGGACCCGTCGAGGCCATCGCCTTGTTCGGCCCGCACGGTGAGCGGATGCACGTCCGCGACTGATTACAGATACGCCGTCTGGTTCACCAGTCGCACCGACGACGCTCCGTCCGGGTAGAACTCGGCGATGGACAGCGAGGCCAGGTCGAGGTGCAGGCGGTACAGGATGCCCTCCCCCGCGTCGAGAGCCAGCCGCAGGATCGTCTTGATCGGCGTGACGTGCGACACCACCAGCACGGTGGCATCGCCGTACTCGGCGATGATCCGGTTGCGCGCGCGGCGAACCCGGTGTGCCACGGCGTCGAAGCTCTCGCCGTCGGGCGGCGGCTGAGCCGTGTCGTGCAGCCAGCGGGTGTGCAGTTCGGGGTCGCGTGCGGCGGCCTCACCGAACGTCAGACCCTCCCACGCCCCGAAGTCGGTCTCGATCAGATCGTCGTCGACGGTGACGTCGAGGCCCAGCCCCTTCGCCGCGACCGTCGCGGTGTCGTACGCCCGCTGCAGCGGAGAACTGACCACCGCCGCGATGCCACCGCGCTGGGCCAGATACCGCGCGGCAGCATCGGCCTGGCGTCGGCCCAGATCGGTCAGGGGCGGATTGCCCCGGCCGGAATAGCGGCGTTCGACGGACAGCTCGGTCTGGCCGTGGCGCAGTAGCATCAGCCGGGTCGGTGCCCCGCGCGCGCCCGTCCAGCCCGCCGGCGAGGACCGTGCGGCAACGGGTTTGAGCGTCTCGGCCGGCTCCGATACCGCGGTGGGATCCGCTGCGGCGTCCATCGCCTCATTGGCCAGCCGGTCGGCGTACGAGTTCTCGGCGCGCGGAATCCACGCGTAGGTGACCCGGTCGAACCGGGTCGCCACTTCCTTGGCACGTTGGTTCAGCGGGATCAGGTCGGGGTGTTTGACCCGCCACCGTCCGACCATCTGCTCGACCACCAGCTTGGAGTCCATCGACACCGCCACCTCGGTGGCGTCGACGCCCGCGGCCGCCTCCAGGCCGGCGATGAGACCGCGATACTCGGCGACGTTGTTGGTGGCCCGGCCGATCGATTCCTTGCTCTCCGCCAGCACGGTCTCGCGGTCGGCCGAGAACACCACCGCGCCGTAGCCCGCAGGCCCGGGATTGCCCCGCGACCCGCCGTCGGCCTCGACCAGCACCTTCACTTCGCGGAATCCTCGAGCCGCAGCAGGATGGCCCCGCATTCCGTGCAGCGCAGCACTTCGTCCGCGGGCGCGGCGGCGATCCGCTGCATCTCGCCGCGGTCGATCTCGATCCGGCACGCACCGCACCGGCGGCCCTGAAGCAGCCCCGCTCCCGGGCCGCCGTGGCCGCGCTGGCGTTCGTAGAGCGCGACCAGATCGGCGTCGAGCGAGGCGGTCACCTCACTGCGGCGGCTCGCGAGCTGATGCCGGGATGCGTCGATCGTCACCAGCGCCGCGTCGCGTGCGGCGCGGGCGGTCGAAAGCTCGTCGGCCAGTTCGTCGATTCTGCGCAACTGCCCGGCCTGGTCGTTCTGCAGCTCTTCGCGGCG
>JAVRPF010000349.1:0-10446 GCA_032162385.1 Mycobacterium sp. | reverse complement strand
TGTCGACGAAGACAAGTTGAACGAGTTCCTTGGCAAGGCGGTCGGTGATCTCGGGGCCGCGATGAGTGCGACGTTGATCCTCGTCGGTGATCGGCTCGGCCTGTACCGCGAACTGGCCAAGGGCGGGGTGACTGCGGGTGAATTGGCCCAGCGCACCGGTACCAATGAGCGCTATGTGCGCGAATGGCTCGGCAACCAGGGCGCTGGGGGATACGTGCAGTTCGACGCGTCATCCGGAGAGTGGTCGCTGAGCCCGGAGCAGGCGCTGTGCCTGACCGACCCGAACGGCCCGGTCGACATGCCGGGTGCATACAACATCGTCGAAGCGACCTTTCACGCCCTCGGGCACACGCTGGAGAACTTCAAGTCCGGGGGCGGCATGGAATGGGGCGAGCACCATCCGTGCCTGTTCGAGGGAACCGAACGGTTCTTCCGCGCCGGCTACAACAGCAATTTGATCGGATCCTGGCTGCCCGCGCTGGACGGCGTCGTGGACAAACTGCAGAGCGGGGCGAAGGTCGCCGACGTGGGCTGCGGGCACGGCGCCAGCACCATCTTGATGGCGACGACCTATCCGAACTCGGACTTCGTCGGGTACGACTATCACCCCGAGTCGATCGATGTCGCAGGCAAGAAGGCCGCGGCGGCCGGTGCGTCGAACGCGCGATTCGAGGTTGCCGATGCAGTCGGCTACGAGGAGAAGGGGTTCGATCTCATCGCGTTCTTCGACTGCCTGCACGACATGGCCGACCCCGTCAGCGTGTCAAAGCACGCGCGCCAGGCGATGAACGACGACGGCACGGCGATGATCGTGGAACCGTTCGCGAACGATCGGGTGGAGGACAACCTCAACCCGGTGGGCCGGGTGATGTACGGCGCGTCCACGCAGATCTGCGTGCCCGTGTCACTCGCACGCAACGGTCCCGCACTCGGCGCACAGGCAGGTGAAGCGCGGCTCCGCGAAATCGTGGTCGACGAAGGCGGTTTCACGCGTTTCCGGCGCGCTACCGAGACACCGTTCAACCTCGTACTCGAGGCCCGTCCGTAATCCCGGCCCTCGGCGGGCCGACTTTCGCGTTGAGATAGCGCACAGGGCGACCGCTACTCGAACTTCTGCGCCCTCAGCGCTCTTTCGATGCATTGGACCGACTACCGGCCCTCGGAGAACACCCGCAGCGCCTCCACCTGCACGGGGTCCAGAGATGGACGCACCGCCGCCCTGGCCTTCTCGACGTCGGACGCGGTGACGTCGGCCGCGTCGATCGACCGCCGCATCGCGGTCAGCGCGGACTCGCGCAGCAGCGCCACGCAGTCGGCGGCGCTGTAACCGTCGAGCCCGTCGGCAATCTCGTCGAGGTTCACCTCGGGGCTCAACGGGATCGACTTCCCGGACGTGCGCAGGATGTCGCGGCGCGCCTGCGCATCGGGCGGTTCGACGAAAACCAACTTCTCCAGCCGACCCGGCCGCAGCAGCGCTGGGTCGATCAGATCTGGCCGGTTCGTGGCGCCGAGCACCACGACGTCGCGCAGCGGGTCGATGCCGTCGAGTTCGGTGAGCAGTGCGGCCACCACCCGATCGGTGACCCCGGAGTCGAAGCTCTGGCCGCGCCTCGGCGCCAGCGCGTCGATCTCGTCGAGGAACACCAGCGACGGCGCCGAATCTCTGGCGCGCCTGAACAATTCGCGCACCGCCTTCTCCGATGAACCGACCCACTTGTCCATAAGCTCGGCGCCCTTGACCGCGTGTACGGACAACCGGCCCGTGCTGGCGAGCGCGCGCACGACGAACGTCTTGCCGCAGCCCGGCGGGCCGTACAGCAACACTCCCCGCGGTGGCTCCACGCCGAGACGGGCGAACGTGTCAGGGTGCTGCAGCGGCCACAGCACCGCCTCGGTGAGCGCCTGCTTGGTGTCGACCATGTCGCCGACGTCGTCGAGCGTCACCGACCCGACGGCGACCTCCTCGGTGGCCGAGCGGGACAGCGGGCGGATCACCGAAAGGGCGCCGGTGAAGTCGTCCTGCGTCAATGCCGGTGGTTTTCCGTCGGCGCTCGCGCGGGCGGCGGCGCGCAATGCTGCCTCCCGAACCAGCGCCGCCAGGTCGGCGACCACGAAACCCGGTGTCCGCTGGCCGATCTCGTCGAGTTCGAGACCTTCGGCGGGAACCCCGCGCAGCAGCACCTCCAGCAGCGCCTTGCGGGTGGCGCCGTCGGGCAGGCTCAGCCCCAGCTCGCGGTCGCACAGGTCGGGTGTCCGCAGCCGCGCGTCGACGGCGTCCGGCACCGCCGACGTCGCGATGAACGCCACCCCCGAAGTGGCCACCGCGGCACGGAGTTCGGCGAGGATCAACGTAGCGACCGGCTCGGCGGGCCGGTCCTGGCTGTCTGGCAGCAGCGCGTCGACATCGGTGATGAGCAGCACCCCGCCGCCGTCGCGGACCGTGGCAGCCGCGGACGACACAGTCGCCAGCCGATCCTCGGCGCGCAGCGCCCCGACCTCGGGGCCGTCCAACTCGACAAGGCGCCGCTGTGCGCACACCGCGCGCACCAGGGTGGCCTTGCCGACACCAGCAGGACCGGACACCAGCACACCGAGATTCGGCTTGGCGCCGAGGGTTTCGAGGAGTTTGGGTTCGTCGAGGGCGAGCTTGAGCCACTCGGCCAGCCGACCGGCCTGGAGGTGCGCGCCCCTGAGGTCGTCGACGGGGATGGGCGGGCTGGCCGGCTTCAGGCTAGGGGCGGTGACGGTGTGCTGGCCGGTGGTGGATTGCGCCGTCAGGTCCGCTCCGTCGCCCCAGGTGACCAGTGAGTTCGGCTGCGCGCTCACCGGACCGGCCGGGTCGACGCCGGTGACCGTGAGCAGTTCCGACGTCCAGGTGATGCCGACCGACGACGCCAGCGCCGAGGCGGCGGCCGACGTCGACGTGCCAGGGCCGAGGTCGCGCGGCAGCAGCGATACGGTGTCGCCCACCGTCATCACCTTGCCAAGCAGCGCGAGTCGCAGCGTCGCCGAAGACACCGACTGGGTGGCCAGCCTCGACCCGGACAGCGTCACCGACTTCGCGCCGTACACCGTTACGGGCGAGACGATCACCGTGGTGTTCTCCCGCAGGCCGGCATTGGACAACGTGACGTCGTCGAGCAGGGCCGTTCCCGCGGGGATGTCCGGCGCGGCGAGGCCTGCCACCGCCGCAGTGGTGCGCCCACCGGTCAGCGATATCGCATCCCACTCCCGGATCCCCAGCGCGGCAATGACTTCCGGATGAAGGCGGACCACACCGCGGCGCGAGTCCGTGGCCGACGTGTTGAGCCGAACCGTCAACCTGAGGTGGGACAGCGGCATCTCTGCGGATTCGAGATCGGTCTGCGTCACTGCCCTGAGCCCGGTCTGCGAAGACCCAGCCTCGCCATGGAGCGGCGATTGGGCGCGGCGCGTCGCGCCTCGCGGCGGACGGCACGCCGCTGGCGCGGTTTGACGTCCCATGCCTCCGGACGGGCGGCTACCCAACGCTGGCTGCGGATGGTGAACGGAATGATGCACACGTAGCCGGCGATGATCAGCAGCACCAGGATGTACGGGAACAGCAGCAGCCCAGCGGCGGCGAACGCAACCAGGATCAGCAGAATCGGCGCGGCATTCGCCGGGACCGAGATCGCCTTCAACGCCAGGGTTGGGACCCGGCTGACGAGCAACGCGGAGTTGGCCGCCAGCCAGAGGCAGACGAACCACGGTTCGGTCCACCAGCCGTGACCGAACTGCAGCATGGCGGCCAGCAGGCCGACCGTCCCGACCGCGCCGCACGGCGCTGGCATGCCGGTGAAGAACTCGCGGGTGTAGGCCGGTCGGGTGTCGTCGTCGAGGAGGGCGTTGAACCGTGCCAACCGCAGCACGATGCAGACCGCGTAGAGCAGCACGAACATCCAACCGATGGGGGACGACGGCAGCAGGGTCACGTAGATCACCAGCGCAGGCGCCACCCCGAAGTTCACCGCGTCGGCCAGTGAGTCGATTTCCGCACCCATCCTGGATTGCGCATCGAGTGCCCTGGCGATCCCGCCGTCGATACCGTCCAGCACCGCGGCGGCGCCGATCAGCGCCAACGCGATGTGCGGGCGGTCGTCGAGGGCGAATTTGATCGACGTCAGGCCGGCGCAGATGGCCAGTACGGTCGTCGCGCTCGGCAGGATGCGCATCGCCCTCGGACGTTTACTTCCGGGTTTGATCATGAAAGCTCGGCCAACGGGGTCTCGCCGCCGATGGCGCGCTGACCGATCTCGACGAGCACCTCCGCGTCGCGCGGAAAGTAGGTGTCCAGGCGCGAGCCGAACCGGATCAGGCCGTACGTCTCACCGAGTGCGAGTTTGTCGCCGGGACGCGCGGAACACACGATCCGGCGGGCGATCAACCCGGCGATCTGAACCGCGACCACGTCGACGCCGTTCGGCGTACGGATCCACACGCTGTTGCATTCGTTCTCCGCGCTGGCCGTGTCCTTGTCCGCCGACTGGAACTGGCCCGGTCGGTACTTGACGGTCACCACTTCGCCGCCGATCGGCGCCCGCTGTACGTGAGCGTCGAACACCGACAGGAAGATGCTGACCCGGGTCATCGGGACGTCGGGCAGGTTGAGGCCGGCAGGCGGGGTGGCCTTGTCGATCAGCGTGACCCGTCCATCGGCAGGCGCGACCACCAGGCCGGGCCGACTCGGCGGCACACGCGGCGGGTGACGGAAGAATGCCGCGCACGCAGCCGCTGCCGTCAGGCCGGTGGTTCGCACCCACCGGTGGCGACGACCCGCGGCGGCTAGGCCCAGCCCGCCAGCGATGAACGGGAAGCCTGCGGGGTGCACGGGCGGCACGGTCGAGCGGACGAGGTCGACCAACCGTGCGATCTCGGATTGCCGGTCATCGGCGGGTGGTCGCGCAGGTCTGGCCATGGCGCCTTGATTCTACGTATGAACGTACCCGGCCGTGACGGCTACTCCAGGTCCCAGATGCGCACCGGCGAACCGGCCTCCAGTTCGACGACGTCTTCGTCGATCTCGAGCAGGCAGTTGGCCGACGCCAGCCACCGCAGATGGTGCGATGCAGGCGGACCGTAGCTCGTCACGGCGCCTTTCTCGGCGTCGAGCACGCCGCGGCGGAACTGGCGCTTGCCGCCCGGCGAGCGGAGCGCCTCGGTGAGTTCGGCGGTGCTTCGCGAGCGGTCCGGGTGGGGAAGGCCCATCGCCGCGCGCAACGGCGCGCGGATGAACACCTCGAACGACACCAGGGCGCTGACCGGGTTGCCGGGCAGTGTGATGATCGGCGTCCCCGCCACCCGCCCGGCGCCCTGCGGCATGCCGGGCTGCATGGCGACCTTGACGAACTCCACTTCCTCGCCGAGCGAATCCTTGACCACTTCGTAGGCGCCAGCGCTGACGCCGCCCGTGGTGATGATCAGGTCGGCGTCGCCCGTGTGAGCATGCAGAGCGTCGCGGAAGGTGGCGACGTCATCCCCGGTCATCGGTGAGGCGACGACCTCCGCGCCGGCGTCGCGCGTCGCCGCGGCCAGCATCACGGCGTTGGACTCGTAGATCTGGCCGGGCTGAAGCGGCGTGCCGGGTGCCACCAGCTCCGAACCGGTCGACATCACTAGAACCCGTTGCCGCGGAACGACGTTCAACTGACCGAGGCCGAGCGCCGCGGCCAGCCCGAGCGCGGCAGGGGTGAGCACCTGTCCCGCCCGCAGCACCGTGGTGCCCGCCGTGACGTCCTCCCCGGCGCGGCGGACGTGCTGGCCGGGCTGTGCGCTCTCCCGAATCGTGACGACGTCGGTGGCACCATCCGTGGCCTCGACGGGGATCACCGCCGTCGCGCCGGCCGGAAGCGGCGCGCCGGTCATGATCCGGTGTGCGGTACCTGCCGCAAGCGTGAGCGCGTCGGTGCGTCCCGCGGGAATGTCCTCGGCCACCGGCAGTTTCACCGGGTGCGCCTCCGATGCGTCGGCGATGTCCTCGGCGACGACGGCGTAACCGTCCATGGCCGAGTTGTCGAATCCTGGCAACGACAACGGCGCGACAACGTCGTCGGCGAGGACGAGGCCGAGTGCGTCGCCGAGGCCGACGGTGACCGGCGGGCGGGGAGTGATCAGCCCGGCGACCACGCGCTGATGCTCTTCGACAGACCTCACGGGCTAGACCGGGAAGGTGACGCCGGTGAGTTCTTCGGACTCGGTCCAGAGCCGGCGTTGGATGTCCTCGTCGTGGGACTGCGTGCTGGAGGAGACCAGTATTGGATGCCCCCGCACCTCTTGGAACCCGTCCGGGCCGTAGTACTGTCCGCCGGTCGCCCGCGGATCGGTCGCGGCGCGCAGCGTGGCCAGTGCGCCCACCGCCGGACTGTTCGTCAGCAGGCCGAGGATCTGGTTGACGCCCGGCAGATTCGAGCCTGGGATGTGGCGCGTCAGCTCGGTGTTGGAGATGCCGGGATGGGCGGCGACCGCGATGATCGGTGCACCGCCCGCTGCAAGCCTGCGCTGCAAGTCGTAGGCGAACATCAGATTGGCCAGCTTGGACTGGCCGTAGGCGGCGACGCGGTTATAGCTGCGTTCCCACTGCAGGTCGTCGAAGTGGATGGCGGCCTGGATCCGGTGGGCCGCGCTGGCGACGACGACCACGCGGGAGCCCTCCACGGGCAGCAGGTTCTCCAACAGCAGCCCCGTCAGCGCGAAGTGGCCGAGGTGGTTGGTGCCGAACTGCAGCTCGAAGCCGTCCTTGGTGGTCTGCCTCGGTGACGGGTACATCACCCCGGCGTTGTTGATCAACAGATCGATCCGTGGGTACGCCGCCTTCAGCTCCTCGGCGGACGTGCGGACCGACTGCAGCGAGCCCATGTCCAGCGGCTGGACGGCCACCTCGGCGCGCGGGACGGCGCCCACGATGCGGGCCGCGGCGGCCTTGCCCTTCTCGGTGTCGCGGACCGCGAGCACGACTCGCGCGCCACGGCCGGCCAGAACCAGGGCCGTCTCATAGCCCAGGCCGGTGTTGGAGCCGGTGACGATGGCGACTCGGCCTGTCTGATCGGGCACGTCGGCGGCCGTCCACTTGCTGTTGGCGCTCATGAGCAAGACCATACTCAAACGGATGCTGACACTCGTCGATCCCGCGAATCCGCCCAGCCGCAAGGCTCCCTTGGTGTGGGCGCTTGCGGCCGCCATCCCATGGGCGTTGCTCGCGGTGGCGCAAGCGGTGTGGTTCGTCCTCGCCACGCGGCTGGGCTGGCTGCACGCCCTCGCGGCCGCCGTGACCCTGGTCGGTGTCGTGACGTTCGTGGTGGTGGCGCCGGTGTGGCGGTACCGCGTTCACCGCTGGGAGATCGGGCCGCAGGCCGTGTACACCCGATCCGGTTGGTTGGTGCAGGAGCGTCGCATCGCGCCGATCTCGCGGGTGCAGACCGTCGACACCCACCGGGGCCCGCTCGACCGGCTGTTCGGCCTCGCCGACGTCACGGTGACGACGGCGTCGTCGGCGGGCGCGGTGCGGATCGTCGCGCTGGATTCCGAGGTCGCCGACCGGATCGCCGCGCAACTGACCGACATCGCCGCGATCGGTGATCGGGACGCGACGTGACGGCGCCCGTGCCGTGGCGCAGGCTGAGTCCGCGGATGCTGCTGGTGCATCCGGTGCACGAGGTGTTGCGCCAGCTCCCGCTGCTGATCGGCTCGGTGGTGCTTGGGTCAGCGACGGGCAACCCGCTCTGGTCGATCGCCGCGCTGGTGCTGATGATCGTGTTCGGCGTCGCGCGGTGGTTCACCACCACCTACCGCATCGACGCCGAACAGATCCAGCGACGCGAAGGCGTGCTGCAACGCTCGGTGCTGTCGGTGCCGCGCAACAGAATTCGGTCGGTGTCGACCGACGCGCGGGTGCTGCACCGGCTGCTCGGGCTGACCGTCGTGAAGGTCAGCACCGGTCGGGAAGCCAAGGGGGACGCCGAGTTCGCACTCGACGCCGTCCGCTCCGACGAGGTGCCAGGGCTGCGCGCGATCCTGCTCGCCGACTCGCTGCCCGACGCACTCGAGGCGGGTGACGATGCCGCCCCGCAGGAACGGGTGCTGGCGCGGTGGCAGCCGTCGTGGTTGCGCTACAGCCCGCTGAGCTTCACCGGGTTGGCGATGATCGCCGCTGCCGTCGGAGTGATCTACCAGACGGGAGCCGTTGCAGCGCTGGAAGATTCGCCTCTCGCACGGCAAGGGCTCGATGCCGCCGAGCGCCTCGGCGTGGTTGCGACCGTGGTCGTGGCCGTGCTCACCGTGCTGATCCTCGGGGTGCTGCTCTCCGTGCTGCGTTCGCTGGTCACGTTCGGCAACCTGGTGCTGTCCCGGCGCGACGAAAAGGGGGCTGGGGTGTTGCACCTCCAACACGGCCTGCTCCGGGTGCGCGAACACACCTTCGACATGCGACGCCTGCGCGGCGGCACGATCCGCCAACCCTTGCTGGTGCGGGCGTTCGGCGGTGCGCGCCTGGACGCCGTGATGACCGGCGTCGACGGGTCGGGCGAGGCGTCGCTGCTGCTGCCGCCGTGCCCCGCTGCCACGGCCGAGGCGGTGCTGTCCGAACTGATCGGACGGCCAGACGTGGTCCAAGGCGAGTTGCGGCCCCACGGTCGGGCCGCCACCCGCAGGCGCTGGACGCGGGCCATGACGTTTCCCGCGCTGCTCGCGGTCGGATTGGCGGCGACGGCATTCGTCGTCGCGGTGCCGCCGTGGGCGTGGGTGCTCTGCGGTGTGGTCACCGTCGCGGGGGTCTTCCTGGCCGCGGACCGGTCCCGCGCGCTGGGCCACCGCGTGGGCGACGGTTGGCTGGTGGCCAGGTCGGGCAGCCTGGACCGGCGCCGCGACTGCCTGGCCACCGCGGGCATCATCGGCTGGACCGCACGCCAGACGCTGTTTCAGCGACGCGCCGGGGTCGCCACGCTGATCGCGGCCACACCCGCGGGGTTGAAGGGTTACCGCGTGCTCGACGTACCCGCAGAACTCGCATGGTCCGTCGCTGCGGCGGCATCACCGTGGGTGGCCGACAATGACTGGGCTCGCTCTTAGCGGGGTCCGAGTTGCGCTGAAACATTTGCCGTTTACTGTCGGCTGCATGGCTATCGGTGGAGTGCTGTTCGACATCGATGGCGTCCTGGTGACCTCGTGGCAGGCCATCCCCGGCGCCGCGGAGGCGTTGCGGGTGCTGGCGGACAACCAGATTGCGCGGACGTACCTCACCAATACCACGACGCGCACCCGCAGCCAGATCGCGGGTCTGCTCACCGATGCGGGCATGGACGTCACCGCCGACGAGGTCATCACGGCAGCGGTGCTGACGGCCGACTACGTTCGGGAGCGTTATCCGGGCGCGCGTTGCTTCCTGGTCAACAATGGGCAGATCGGCGAGGACATGCCCGGCGTCGACGTGGTCTACGCCAGCGAGGTCGGCGACGCGGTGCCCGAAACCCCGGACGTCATCCTGCTTGGCGGCGCCGGACCCGAGTACGACCACGTGACGCTCAGCCGCGTCTACGACTGGATGGCCCAGGGCGTGCCCGTCGTTGCCATGCACCGCAGCACGGCGTGGAACACCACCGAGGGCCTGCGGATCGACACCGGCATGTACCTGATCGGCATGGAGGAGACGTCGGGTCGCCAGGCCACCGCCGTCGGCAAGCCGGCGCCCGAGGGGTTCCTGGCCTCGGCCAACCGGCTCGGCGTCGACCCCGACGAGATGTACATGGTCGGCGACGACCTCAACAACGACGTGCTCGCCGCACAGGTGGTCGGCATGACCGGGGTGCTGGTACGCACCGGCAAGTTCCGGCAGGACACCCTGGACCGTTGGGCCGCAGACGAATTCGCGATGCAGCCCAACCACGTCATCGACTCCGTCGCGGATCTTCCCGGGCTGCTAGGGCTTTGACCCGGCCACCATCCGGATCCGGACCTCGGGTGCCACGCCGTCCCGCGACACCTCGGTGAAACCGAGTCGCCGGTACAACTGGTACGCCCGACGGGAAGATCTCGTCATCGCCTTCTTCGAGGTCGAGCCTGCCGACGTCGACTCCGTCCACCACGATGACGCGGACGCGCTCCAGCACGAGATGCTGTGCCAGGTAGGCGCGCTGGTCGGCGTCGTCCGCCGTGGCGGGACGCAACGCAATGTCGGCCATGGCTATAGCCTGCGGACGTCGAGGCGTGTTTCGACGACGCCATTGCTCGTCGTCGAGACGAAGTACGCAGCGGCACTGTCGTTTTCGGCGACTGCCTCCACGAATTCGGTTCCTCGGTACACGACTCCTGCACCGTCGTCGGTGGCGTACCCCGCGGGCAGGGTGCCGTCGCCGACCAGACCCTGAAAGAGCGGCCGACGCTGCTCTTCCGAGTCGTAGTGCACGCCGTTGGAGAACGGCACGAAACCCAGCCCGT
>JAVRPF010000348.1:0-16548 GCA_032162385.1 Mycobacterium sp. | reverse complement strand
AGACCAGCAACAACCGGATGGAACTGACGGCGCCGATCATGGCGCTGGAGGCGCTCACCCGACCGGTGGTGGTGCACCTCTACACCGACAGCACCTATGTCCGGAACGGCATCACCAAGTGGGTTCTCGGCTGGGAGCGCAACGGCTGGATGACCGCCGCGAACCAGCCGGTGAAGAACGTCGACCTCTGGCAGCGGCTCCAGATGGCTTGCGCGCGGCACCGGGTCGAGTGGTTCTGGGTGAAGGGGCACGCGGGTGTCGCCGACAACGAACTGGCCGACGAACTGGCAACCCGGGGTATGCAAGAAGCGATCGTCGTATTCGCCGCTCCGGAACGTGGTTTGCCGCTTGATTAGGTCAGTAGATGTTCGACGGCCGGATCATGCCCTCGGCGAGGTCACCAAATCCTGGTGCCATGATCGCGCCCGGATTTCCGAAGATTTCCTCCACCACAGCCGTTTCGGTGGTGATGAGCAGAGCGGCGATGGACGCTGCGCTTTCCAGCGCGGCACGGGTCACCTTGAACGGATCGATGATGCCTTCGTCGAACATGTCACCGTACTCGCCGGTGAGAGCATTGAATCCGTGTCCCAGGGGCAAATCGACAACGACGTCCACCACATCGTCGCCCTCGAATCCGGCATTGATTGCAATCCACCGCAGTGGCTCCGCCAAGGCGCGACGCACCACGTCGCGACCGATCGCCTCATCACCGACGAGCTCGAGGATGCTGAGCGCCCGGTGTGTCTGGGCTAGCGCGGTGCCGCCGCCGGAAACGATGCCGGCTTCGAGCGCAGCACGAGTTGCCGCGAGCGCGTCCTCGACCCGAAGCATGCGCTCCTTGAGCTCGACACTGGTCGCTCCGCCTACGCGGATGACGGCGACCCGGCCCGTCAATCGGGCGATCCTCATGTCGAGGCTGTCCTGGTCCGCGTCGAGTTTCGCCCGTTCGCGCTGAGCTTCGAGCTGGCCGACGCGGGCATCTACGAGTTTCTGCTGCCCGTGCGGGCCGACGATGGTCGTGTCGTTCTCGGTAGCGGTTAGTCGGTCACACGAGCCGAGGTGTTCCCGCGTGATTTCTCCGAGTTCGATTCCCGTGTCCTTCGCGACGACGTGTCCGCCAAGCGCCACAGCGAGATCTTCGAGTTCGGCGACCCGCCGATGTCCGAAGCCAGGGGCGCGCACCACCACTGACTGCATGGTCTTGTGCATGTTTCCACCCACGAGCAGTTGCAGTGCAGCGCCATCGACATCCTCGGCGATCACGACCAACGGACGGTCCGCGCGCTTGGCGACCTCAAGGGTTGGCATGATCTCCTGGACCTGGCTGATCTTCTTGTTCGTCAGCAGAATCAGCGGACTCTCCAGCATGGCTTCCGATCGTTCGTGATCGGTGATCATGTAGCCCGACGTGTAGCCATGGTTGAACTCAATGCCGTCGACGATGGCAAGGGACAACCCCGGCGCATCGCTCTCCTCCGTCGTCACAACACCCGACTTGCCGACATGCTCGACGGCGCGGGCAATCACGTCGCCGATCGCCTCGTCGTCGCTGGCCGCGAGCGAGGCGATGCGGTGCAGATCCTTGCTCCCACTGACCTGCACGCTATGTTCGCGCAACGCCTCGACCACGATGGGAACGGCTCGTTCGATACCGCGCCTCACCCGCATGGGATTGGCGCCGGCATCGACAGCCCGCAATCCTTCCCGCACCATCGCCTGGGCGAGAACAGTGGCCGTGGTGGTGCCATCACCGACTACGCCATTGGTCTTCATGGCGACTTCCTTGACCAACTGGGCGCCCATGTTGGCGAAGGGGTCGCGGAGCTGGATCTCTCTGGCGATCGTCACACCGTCGTTGGTGATCGTGGGGGGGCCAGTCAGCTTCTCCAGGATGGCGTTGCGCCCCTTCGGACCGAGTGTCACCTTAACGGCATCGGCGAGTGCATTGACTCCCTGTTCGAGTCGAAGACGTGCCTCCGTGCTGAACCGCAATTCCTTGGCCATTGTCGTATGTCCTTTCGTGCGAGCTTTTTTGGTGAGAGCGTGTCAGGGGACGAGGATTGCGCGGCCGCGTACCCGGCCGTCCTCGAGGTCGTCTAGTGCCTGCTGAAACTCATCGAGCGAATACTTCGTGGTGTGCAGCGAGACCTTTCCCTGGGCTGCGAGGACCATGAGTTCCTGCAGGTCGTTGTAGGAGCCGACGAGGTTGCCGATGAAGTTGATCTCGGTGGAGATCACGTCAATCGTTGGAACGTCGATGTTCTCGCCGTATCCGACGACGTAGTAGTTGCCGGCACGGCGCAGCATGGCGATCCCTTCCTGCGTCGCACCACCCTCACCGACGAAGTCGAGAACTGCCTCGGCACCGTGGCCTGCGGTTAGATCGAGTATCTGCTGGACGTGGGTGCCGTCGGCCACGACTCCGCGGTCAGCACCGACGTTCACCGCGAGGTCGACGGCGTCGGGGTTTCGGTCGACGACCACCACTGTCACGCCCGAGATCGCCTTCAGCACTTGAATGCCGATGTGGCCGAGCCCGCCAGCGCCGATGACCACGCACATATCGCCCGGGCGAGTTGCAGCGGCCACCTTGGCAGCCGCGTGATAGGCCGTGAGGCCTGCGTCGGCGAGCGCAGCGACATCGGCGGGCTCCAGGGAGTCGTCGATCCGAACGACGCTTCGCGCGGTGGTCCGCAGATACTCCGCGTAGCCGCCGTTGGTGTCGATGCCGGGGAAGTCACTGTTCTCGCAGTGCACGTCGTCACCGAAGCGGCACGCCCGGCACAGCCCACAGGTGATCAGCGGGTGAAGAATCACCTTGTCGCCGACGGACACGTTGGTGACTGCGTCGCCAACGGCGTGCACCCAGCCGGCGTTCTCGTGACCAATCGTGTATGGCAGTTCGACGCCGCTCTTGGCTTCCCATTGGCCTTCGAGGATATGGATGTCGGTGCGGCACACGCCGGCGCCGCCGATGCGCACGATCACGTCGAACGGGCCTTCTATGACCGGCTCCGGAACTTCGGTCAACTGCAGTTTGGTGTGGTAGCCGACAACCTGGACAGCCTTCATTGCATCCTCCTGAGTGTTCTCGTGTTCGTCACGATGGGTTCGGCGCCGACTGAGTCGTCGGCGTAGCGGGTGGCCAGCAGTCCGCGGCAGAAGTGCGCATTCCCTTCCATCGACATCCGCACAGACTTGGCGAACCGGAGTCGAAGCGGGACACCCTCGATCGGGATGGACTTGCCGTCATCGTCGACCAGGACGCGGGAGTTCGGACAATTGCTCAACCCGATGGCGAACCTGCGCCGCAAGAGTGCAACCTTCGGCTTGCCCTCGGGAAGATCCCGCAGAGTAAGTCGCCGAATCAGGTCCACGTCCATCGGCGTCTGGCGCATCAGCGATCCGATGGCGCGCTCCATCGCCGCCGTGTGCGCCTTTCGCCAGAACACATCCCGCAACTCGGCGAGGCTCTCCTCCGCCTCGTCACCGAAGGTGCCGAGGTAGCCGGCGTCCGCCGCGAGTCCGGTATTGATCTTCTCGCTGTCGTGGTGATCGTCGAGCAACACCCGGACTTCTCCGATGTGGTCCAGTTCCCGCAGTGCATCGAGCGCATCGGATGCCATCAGGTAGGCGAAGTTCGGCGAGCAGAACGCCGTCGGTAGCCGCAGATGGACGGTGACGCCGTAATCGTCGAGGAGCACCGATCGAACAAAACCCAGTTCGGTGATGGGTTCGTCGAGCTCGGGATCGGTGACCGTCGCGAGTGCGTCGAGGATCTCGACTTCGGCGGAGCGCACGGCGGCGGTCATAGCGACACGCGCTCCCTCGCCCCAGCTGCCACCTCGACGCCGCCCTGCCCGGACGGCTCAGCGAGTTGAAGTTCCGCTGGGACGTCGATGCCGTACAGCGCGGCGGCGTTGAGCCCCAGGATCTTTCGCTTCTGGTCGACGGTGATCGGCGCGTACTCGCCTTGCATGTCCTCGGGGATCTGGAAGTCGACGAACTTCTCGATGAGCCACTTGGGTGTCCAGAGCGCGTAGTCACTGGAGAACAGGATCTTGTCCTCGCCGATCCAGTACAGCAACTCGCCGATGATCTGGGCGAAGTAGCGGGGTCGGGTGTGGATGAAGGGAATCGCCACTGCCAGTCCCCCGTAGACATTCGACTCCTGGGTGGCGATCCAGCAGAAGTCCTCGAGCCGGGGCAACCCGACGTGCTCGACGACGAAGTTCAGCTCCTGGTAGTCGGTGGCCACCTTGTCCACATCGGCGACGTCGAACGCATCACGATCCAAGGGGCGGATCGTGGGCCCCTTGTGCACGTGAATGTTCTTGATGCCCAGCGTGATGCACTCTTCGAGGTAGCGACGCGACCACGCCTCGTCGAGCTTGTATCCACGGGAGTCGCCGTGCCATTCGGCGGTGTAGAGCTTGACGCCCTTCAACCCGAACCGCCTGGCGTCGTCACGGAGTCGATCGAGGCCGGCCTCGCCGTTGCGGGGGTCGAAGTTGTGGTTGTAGGTCAGTTTGTCGGGGTGCCGTTGAGTGAGCGCGAACGCTTCCTCGGTCTGCCCGAAGCCCTTGTAGTAGAACTCACCGAGCTGGGCGGGCTGGAAGATCGCGTGGTCGACGTAGCCGTCTTCGAAGAGATCCTTCAGCAGTCGCTTGCCGCCCTGATAGAGGTAGTCCTCGTAGCTCCACACCTCGGACTCCGGCGACAGGTTCCGGTGATAGTCGTAGAAGCAGTCGATGAACTGCTTGCCGTGGATGTTGCGCTGGTTCTCCGGCCGGGCGTCCCACAGGGCGACGTGGGCGTCGACGATGAAGTAGCTGTTGCCGTCCTTGCGGTACATGCGGTGCTCCCCTTGCTTCTTGGCTGTGTGG
Source organism: Mycobacterium sp. (assembly GCA_032162385.1). Taxonomy (GTDB): domain Bacteria; phylum Actinomycetota; class Actinomycetes; order Mycobacteriales; family Mycobacteriaceae; genus Mycobacterium. Next base: position 11,659 of record JAVRPF010000348.1, on the reverse strand, counting down.
TCAGTTATTTCGATTACTGCGCAGTGAGATCGAAGCCGATGTATTCGGCGGCGTCCTCGGGGCTGGCGAACAGCATCGTCTTGTCGTCCAGATGGACCATGCGCCCGTAATGGGTCGAGCTGATCTCCTCGAAAATGGAGCCGTCGAATTCCTCACCGAGTGCTTCGGAGAGTTCGTCGTAGTCGAAGTCCAGCAGGCGCACACCGTCGACCCGGATCATCGAGGGGTATTCGGTGAGTTCCACGCCCTCCTTGGCGCCCATGACCTCGGCAACGACCCGTCCGATGGGGGTGTTCATCAAGGTGACGCCGCACATGTTGGAGAATTCAGTGGCTGATCCGAACTGCATGCTCATTTGTCCAACTCCTCTGGGATGTCGAGCTCGATGCTTTCGAGCACGGAACGGAACTTCGCCTTGGCAGCGTCGAGGCTGGAGGCGAACGTGACCGGTTTGTCGGCCGGCGTCGACCAGATGGGTTGCAGCGCATGCGCGGCTTGCAGGCAGCGGGGCACCCAGATGCCCAACCACTCACCGAACAGGGCCTTGTTGGTCTCACCGTGTTCGGGATCACGGGTCAGTAGCCGGAACAGGTTGCGGGTGTAGTTGAGGTCGCGGTCGTAGTCGTGCTCTCCGGTGCCCACGATCGTCGGGGTGATGTAGTCGCCGTTGCGGGCCGCGATCTGCATGACGAGTTCACTGCGGAACAGCGAGCCGATGAGTTGCTCGAAGACGATGTTGGTGGCGAACAACAGTTGGCACCAATCCCCCACGGCAGTCAGTTGTTCGACGACTTCGCGGGTGGGCTGCCACTCCGGGGCCTCCTGCCAGGCCGCTCGGTGTGAGCTTCCGTCGAAGGCGTCCGTAGCCTCGGCGAGGTCGAGGTTGAACAGCGCGAGGTCCTGGGCGAAGCGCATCTTGTGCGCGGCGTTGACCGCGACCGCGGTGTTGATCATGTTCGTCGGTCCGGAACGCTGGATCGACGTGAAGACGTGCAGCGCCAAGCCATTCTCAGCGTGCATCCAGGCTCCGACGTTGCGTTCGAGGAACGTCAGCCAGGAGGAGTTCCAGCCGTCGTAGGCGTGGGCCCGCTTGGCGTTCTTCAGGCACAGTTCGACCTGACGAACGACCGCCGAGTTGTTGCGGAAGATCGTCTGGTTCCACTCTTCGTTGGGGTCCAGGAAGGCGTGCCAGTTCGAGGATTTCGCCGCGGTCCAATCCTGCGGGTAGCCGCCGGGTCCGGTTCCGAAGCCGTAGATCCAGCCCTGGGTCAGATGCCGGTCCGGGTCGGGTTGCACGTCGACCGTGACGTCCTCGTACATGGTCGCGCGCAGTTTCGCCGGCTTGAAGTAGGAGTAGTTGCGGCTCTTCGAACTCGGGAACTCGCGGGCACCGGCCTCGGAGTCGGTGAACTCGATCTTCGGGAAACTGCGTTCCTTGGTTTTCTCGGGGGTGGACATGTGATTCCTCTCGGCTGGTCGAACAGGGCTAGTTGAAAAGTGGGCTGGTGAAGCTGTCGTAGAAGATCTGGTCCTTGGGGACCGAACTGTTGTCGAGGAAGACGAGCGCGGCATCGACCATCGGCGGGGGTCCACAGAGGTAGACCTCGGTCTTGCCGATGGCCGCTTCGTAACGGGCCACGATGTCGGTGACCATGCCCTCCTCGACGGTGAAGGAATCGGGCACCGACCCGTCGGCCGACTCGGAGAGGCACGCCACGAACTCGAAGTCGGTCAAACCCTTTCCAAGTTGCAGGATTTCGTCGAGATAGAACAGATCCGCCGCGGTGCGCGCCCCGTAGTAGAAGCGCACTGGCCGGGTGTTCTCGCTCTCGTTCATGTGGCGCAGCAGCGACAGGATCGGCGCCATCCCCGCGCCGCCGCCGATGCAGACGACCGGCAGCACGTGACCCTCCTTGAGCGTGAAGGATCCGTAGGGCCCGGTCACCGAGAGCTCGTCACCGGCACTGAGCTGGCCGTCTAAAAGGGCCGAGAATTTGCCGCCGGGGTACTTCTTGATCAGGAATTCGACTTCGTCTGTCGACGACTGGGTCGTCGCCATCGAGAACGACCGGTGTTCCTCTGTGCCCGGGATGTGAAGATCCGCGTACTGGCCCGGCTTGAACTCGAACTTGTCCGGCTCGATCGGCGTCAGCCGCAACGACACGATGTCACGGGTCATCGGTTCGACCGCGATCACCCGGGTGCGCACGTCCTGTATCGGGATCCCACCGAGCAGTTCGTCCTCGTCGAAGTTGAGCAGCTCGATGGTGCAGTCGCTGAACGCATGTGACCGGCACAGCAGCACGTAGCCTTCGTCGACCTCGGAGTCATTGCAGGCGAAGGTCGAGTAGTTCTCCATCTGGATCTCACCGTCGAGCACGTAGGACTTGCAGGCCGAGCAGCGGCCCTCGCGGCATCCGTGCATCAGATGGATGCCCTGCCGGAAGGCGGCATCGAGGATGTTCTCGTCCTCGGCGACTTCCATTTCGAGGTCGACGGGCTCGAAGTTGATCTTGTGTGAATCCGCCATGGCGGTGCCTCCTGGGCTGAGCGGAGTTGGGTGGCGCCGCCGGGAATGCGGCGCCACCCAACGGGTCGGGACTAGTGGGGAGTTGCGCCGGCGCGGTACGCCGCGACGTGGGCGTTCCGCTCGTCGTCGGTCATCTGATTGAGCAGCACGTTCGGGCTGTTGAACGTATTGCCGCGCACGTCGTCCAGCGTCCACATCTTGGACGGATCCAGATTGAGGTGCGGTTGGCCAACCAGCGTCTTGCCGTCATCACGGACGTAGCCGAGGTCGCTGACGATGTCGGCGAGATCCTTGCCGTGGTGCAGGGTTTCCCATTCACGGAAACCGGTGAGCCGCCCCATGTTCGGCGTCGGCCTGCCCTCGTACTCGTCGCGGAACGCCGTCGCGTCGGTCCAATGGCAGGTTTCCGAGCAGTACGTCCGCCACTGACCGTCGACCTTGTCGACGATCATGTCCTCACGGATGAGTGCGGGCACCATGCACGTCCAGCAGCGGTGCGGGTACTCATAGCCGACCTCCTCGAACGCGATGGGCTTGTTGCGGCCCGGGTACGCCAGCCGGTTGTAGGCCTCCCACCACTTGCCGTACTTGGAGTACCAGCCTGGGTACTTGTGCTCGAACCACTCGAAGTCGGTGTCGGTCATCGTGTCGATGCGCCAGTAGTTGACCGGCCAGCCGGTGGCGAAGAACCGTGCCACCTCGTGCACGTAACCCTTCTCGGTAATGCGCTTCCACGCCTCCTCGACCAAGTCGTGCGGGATGGTCAGGCCGTACTTCTCCAGCGGCAGAAGGTAACTGCGGTAGTAGTCGTCGTAGATCCAGCGCCGCCACATCTCGGCGTAGCTCTCCCGGTCCTTGCGTCGGTCCTTCGTGCCGTACTCGATGAACGTGCCGATCGCCGCATCCACCACGCAGTGGTTGTTCCACCAGGCGTAGCGCAGATCGCGCTCCAGCAGTGGGCGGTTGCGTTCATCGGCCAGCGCCATGAGCAGGATCGAGTAGCCGTTGGAGATGTGCCGGGACTCGTCGGACTGCACCGAGTGGAACACCGTCGGGAGCAGGTAGTCGCCATTGGCCGCTGCTTCGTCGGGCATGGCCACGAAAAGCGTGTTGGTGAAGGCGGTTTCGGCCACCACCGTGAGGTAGATGTTGGCTGCGGTGATTGCGTCGCCGGTGATGAAGCCCTCACCGAACTGCCGGCCGATGGTGCCCGCGTAGTTGTTTGCGAACGCCTTCTCGGTCATGTCGAAGCCGGCCGGGTCGATGTAGTTGTTCATGTACAGCTTCTTGAGGTTCATCTGAATCGTCGAGTGCCGTACCTCGTCGATCATCTGCACCGCAAGGCCGTTGTGGATCTCCGGGTTGGGCACCGCGTCGATCGCCATCGGCATGGCCCTGGCCGCCGAGATCTCGGGGAACGGGATGATGGACAGGAACAGCTTCTGCCACTCCAGCCAGCGCTGCTGGACCTGCCGGAACATGTTGCCGCGGATGGCGCCGTCCATCGCGCCGTAGACGCGGTTGTCCTTCTCCTCCTCCATGGGGAAGTAGGAGCGCATGATCTGCTTGAGCGGGTCCTTCTTGGGCGCCTTCTCGAATGTGTAGTCGGTGCCGAACCGGGTCGCCGGGGTGGCGAACGTCGGCTCCCAGGTCAATTCGCTGATCTTCGCGTGTGCCTTGGTCAGGCTTTGTCTACTCAACGTGAGCCTCCTGATAGATGGGCCATTCATCCGCCGGGCTTGGGGGACGATGCGTCTCCGATGTAACCGTGTGGCGTGACCCACATGCGTCTCAGTCTGAGACGAGCATCACAACGCATCGGAATCGGAGGACTCGCCTCGCTGGCGGGCGGTGGGATTCTCAATTTGAGACGTCGCAGTCTGCGCGCACGCCTAAGCTGCGAGGTGCAGCCGTTCAGGACCGAGGTACCGCCACCATGGTCAAAGATGCCGACACAGCCGTCGGTGCCCGGCGAGCGAGAGAGCAGTTCCTCGCCGCAGGCGCGCTGAGTGCTGACGCCGTAGCGCCCGGCGTGCTCAATTCGTGGCGGCGCTCACGGGACCTGCACGTCCATCCCGATCGCGTCGAGTTGCCCTACCTGCGCGACCCGGACACCGACACTCCCCTCACCCATGCGGCCGCACCGGTGCTTCGTCGAATCGCCGAGGATCTCTCCGAACAAGCGGTGAGCGTCGTCCTCACCTCTGCCGACGGTCTGGTCCTCGACCGGATCGCGGCCGATTCCAAGATCGAGCGGATGCTCGACGACGTCCGCCTCGCCAGGGGCTACAGCTATGCGGAGGAATTCGCAGGGACGAACGGCATCGGTACCACTCTGGAGACCGGGCAGCCGGCATTCATTCAGGGCAGCGAGCATTACGTGGGGACACTTGGCCGACTCGCGTGCGCGGGCTCGCCGATCCGCGAACCGGTCACCCGGCGAATCCTCGGCGTCATCGACCTGACCTGCTGGGCGAGGCAGGCGGATCCGCTGCTCTTCGTCCTTGCCAAGAGCGCAGGTAGCCAGATCGAAGATCGCATCCGCGCGATGAACAACGAGACCGAGACCGCGTTGCTCGATGCCTACCTCAAGCAAAGTCGTCGCTACCCCGCGGGAGTGCTGGCGATCGGCGGCGACGTCGTCTTGATGAATCCCCACCTCCGGCAGGCACTGGACGCCGCCGACCAGACCGCCTTACTGGACCACGCCGCCGAGCTGACGCGGACGTCGTTCACGACGACGACGGTGGCCACCTTGCCCAGCGGTGCGTCAGTGAAGATCTCGACCGCCGAGCGCATTGCGGTCGGTGTGCGCAGTGACAGCGTGGTGTTCCACGTGTCGCTGCACGTCACGCCGAGCGCTCCGGTCCGCGCGGGTCAGCCGATCCCGCGACTGGCTGGCCGGAGCAGTTCGTTTCGGCGTAGCTGCCAGCAGGTCGAACGCTGCTACCGCGACCGCGAATGGGTGGTGATCGAGGGTGAACGTGGTTCGGGGAGAACACGGCTCGGCCAATCGGTCGCCCAGTTCGTCACCCCTGAGCGCACCATCCGCATTCTGCGCGCCGAATCCTTTGACTCCGCAGACGATTTCGTCGCCGAATTCGAGGCAGAAACGGACGGGACCGATTTCGCGGTCATCGTCGCCAATGTCGATGAGCTCGACGACGACGCGCTCGAGCCGCTGGCTGCCGTCATGCAGACGCGCGCGGGCCGGGGCTGGATCGCTGCCACGACCGGCACCGAGCGGAACTCACCACTGGTGGACATGCTCGTTCTTCCCTTCTTCACTCACACCGTGACGGTCCCTGCGTTGCGCCACCGGATCGAGGACCTCGAAGAGCTCGTACCCATGCTGCTCAACGAGTTGACGCGCGGCGAGGTTCGGATGGACGGCGAGGCGATGCGGCAGCTGAGCAAGCTGCCGTGGCCCGGAAATGTCGCGCAGTTGCGCGGCGTCCTGGCCGAGACCGTCACCCGGCAGCGAGCGGGCGCGATCGGCATCGACAAGCTTCCCGCCGAGTGCCGGTCGCTCACCCGGCGCAAGCTCACCCGCCTCGAAGCAATGGAGCGTGATGCCATCGTCCGTAGCCTGTCGGAGAACGACGGCAGAAAGGCCGATGCCGCCGAGGCCCTTGGGATGTCCCGCGCCACGATCTATCGCAAGATCAAGGATTTCGGTATCGCCTGAAACCGCGGTGTTCTGGTCGCTGGGTGGCGGCAGCGCGCACGTATTCGTAGCTCGCAGGCGCTACTTGACCTACCGCTCGATCGCGACCGGTCGGTAGGCATCTCCCCAAGCTGGGCACGGCTTGGTCGACGACGTGATCATCCGCCGGCTCACCCGGCATAATGCCCGAGGTATTCGTTGTGGTGTCCGGTCCCGTATCGTACTGTCAATCTAGTTGATCTAAGGACCGTCTGCCGAAGAGGTCTCTCCACCGTCCGGGCGTGCCGCCGCTAGTCGAAAGGGTCACGAATGCCGCGGTTTTCGATCCGAGGAGGATTGAGCCGACGCTGGATGCTGCTGGTGGCGATAGTGGTCGTCGCGGTGGCGGGATTCGCGGTGTACCGCCTCAACGGCATCTTCGCGTCGCAGGACGTGACGTCGACTCCGAGTGGCGGCGCGAATGAGATCGTCCCATTCAATCCGAAGCACGTGGTCCTGGAGGTCTTCGGCCCGCCGGGCACGGTGGCAACCATTACTTATCTGGACGTGAACGCCCAGCCGCAGCACGTCGACGCCGCGACACTGCCTTGGGCCTACGACACGACCACCACCCAGCCCGCGGTGTTCGTCAACGTCCAGGCCCAGGGCAACAGTGACTCGATCAGCTGCCGAATCAAGATCGACGACGTGGTCAAGGACGAGAGAACGGTGAACACCATGAACGCCTTCACCTCCTGCCTGGACAAGTCCGGATGAGCACCCCCCAGGCTGAACGCCCGTTGTTGAACGACCGGATCACGCGCACGATCCGGCGGTTTTCGGTGCTGATCGCACTGTTCTGGCTCGGCCTGGCGGTGGTCACGAATGTCTTCGTGCCCCAATTGGAGACCGTTGCCGAATCCCATAACGTGTCGCTAAGCCCACAGGATGCGGCATCGCTGCAGGCCAGTAAACGTATCGGCAAGGTGTTCGGCGAGTTCGATTCCGACAGTTCGGCGATGATCGTCCTCGAGGGCGATCAGCCGCTCGGCGCCGACGCCCACCACTACTACGACGGCTTGGTTGAAAAGCTCTCCCAGGACACCAGGCATGTAGAGCACATTCAGAATTTCTGGGGGGATCCGCTGACGGCGGCCGGCTCGCAGAGCTCCGACGGCAAGTCGGCATTGGTGCAGCTGTACCTCGCCGGTAACCAAGGCGAGTCGTTGGCCAATGAGTCCGTCGATTCGGTGCGTAACATCGTCGATCACACACCGCCGCCGCCCGGCGTCAAGGCCTATGTCACCGGCGCCGCGCCCCTGGTCACCGATCAGTTCGAGGTGGGCCGCCATGGCACCCTGAAAACCACCCTGATCACCCTCGGGGTGATCGCACTGATGCTGTTCTGGCTCTACCGTCGTCTCACCACGGTGTTTCTCGTGATCTTCACCGTGATGATCGAGTTGACGGCGTCCCGCGGCGTCGTTGCCGTACTCGCGAACGCCGGCATCATCGAGTTGTCGACGTATTCGACCAATCTGCTGACGTTGCTGGTCATCGCCGCGGGGACAGACTATGCGATCTTCCTTCTCGGCCGTTTTCACGAAGCGCGTTACACCGGGCAGGATCGCATATCAGCGTTCAACACGATGTACCACGGGACCGCGCACATCATCTTGGGTTCGGGCCTGACGATTGCCGGCGCGGTGCTGTGTCTGAGCTTCACCCGGCTCCCGTATTTTCAAAGCCTTGGCATTCCCGCGGGAGTCGGCGTCCTTGTCGCAGTGGTGGCGGCGCTGACCCTGGCGCCGGCGCTGCTGGTCATCGGTCGCCATTTCGGTCTGTTCGAGCCCAGCCGCGCGATGCGCACCCGGGGCTGGCGGCGCATCGGCACCGCCATCGTGCGCTGGCCCGGACCCATCCTGGTGGCGACGATCGCCGTGGCCCTCATCGGTCTGCTCGCCCTCCCCGGCTACACGACGAGTTACGACGCCCGCCCCTACATGCCCGCCAGTGCCCCGGCCAACGTCGGCTACACGGCCGCCGAGCGACACTTTTCGCAGGCGCGGCTGAACCCCGAACTGCTAATGATCGAAGCCGACCACGATCTGCGCAATCCCACCGACATGATCCTGTTGGAGCGGGTCGCCAAGGCCGTCTTCCACACCGACGGAATCGCCCAGGTTCAGTCGATCACGCGGCCGTTGGGCACGCCCCTGGATCACACGTCGATCCCGTTCCAGATCAGCGCGGGGAACTCGGCGCAGATCCAGAACCTGCCCTTTCAGCAGGCCCGCGCCGCCGATCTGCTCAAGCAGGTCGACGTGATCAACAAGTCCATCGACGTCCTGCGGCAGCAATATGCGCTGCAACAACAGTCCAGCGCCGCCACCGACGAGCAGACCAAGGCGTTTGAGCAGACGGTCGCCACGGCTCAGGACCTGCGCGACAAGATTGCCAACTTCGACGACTTCTTCCGACCCCTGCGTAGCTACTTCTATTGGGAGCCACACTGTTTCGACATTCCGGTTTGCGCCTCACTGAGGTCCATCTTCGACGCGCTCGACGGCATCGACGCGCTGACTGATCAGTTGACCAATGTCTCGCAGAGCATCACCAAGTTGGACGAACTCCAGCCCAAGCTGCTGGCGCTGATTCCGCCTCAGATCCAGAACCAGCAGACCAACCGCGACCTGACGATGACGAACTACGCCACCACCTCGGGCATCGACGACCAGACTGCGGCGGCACTGCAGAACTCCACCGCACTGGGCCAGGCGTACGACGCGTCGAAAACCGATGACTCCTTTTACCTGCCGCCGGAGGCATTCACCAACCCCGAGTTTCTACGCGGGCTGAAGCTGTTCCTGTCGCCGGACGGCAAGGCCGCCCGCATGATCATCACCCACGACGGCGATCCCGCTACACCAGAGGGCATTTCGCACATCGACGCCATCAGGCACGCCGCGCAGGCGGCCGTCAAGGGCACGCCGTTGGCCGGGTCCAAGATCTATATCGCCGGCACCGCGGCCACCTATAAGGACATCCAGGATGGCGCCAAATACGACCTCCTGATCGCCGGGATCGCGGCGCTCAGCCTGATTCTGCTCGTCATGATGTTCATCACCAGAAGCATCGTCGCCGCGCTCGTCATCGTGGGCACCGTGGCGCTGTCGTTGGGCGCCTCTTTCGGGCTTTCCGTGCTGATTTGGCAGGATCTTCTTGGTATCCAGTTGTACTGGATCGTGCTGGCGCTGGCGGTGATCTTGCTGTTGGCGGTGGGGTCGGACTACAACCTGTTGTTGATCTCGCGATTCAAGGAGGAGGTCGGCGCCGGCGTGCGGACCGGCATCATCCGGGCGATGGCCGGCTCCGGCGCGGTGGTGACGGCGGCCGGTCTGGTGTTTGCGGCCACCATGGCCTCCTTCGTGTTCGCCGACTTGCGGATTCTCGGTCAGATCGGGACGACGATCGCCCTGGGTCTGCTGTTCGACACACTGATCGTGCGTTCATTCATGACGCCGTCCATCGCCGCGTTGCTCGGGCGCTGGTTCTGGTGGCCGCTGAGGGTACGCCCCCGCCCCGCCAGCCAAATGCTTCAGCCCTACGGATCACGCTCAGCGGTTCGTCAACTGCTGCTGTGGGAAGACGGGGACCCGGCGGTCACCCCATCGCGTGATCACAACACGTAGATGCTGGCCAAGATCGTAGGCGGACGCTTCGGTTCAGGACCTACCAACCGGGGTCAGCTCATCAGTTGGCTCGGGCGCTGTCACGGAAACTTCGCGCAGTCGCCCTTTCAAACGTGCGACCCTGCGGAGCTGAGCGGCGATGTTCATGGAAGTCAGCATCGGGATGCCTCCGACAAACGTTCGAAAGGAGGGGTTGCCGCCGTCTTCATGGAGCATGAAGAGGCAGCCGACCACATAAAAGAATCCGACGGTGAAGAGGGCGCCGGGTATCGCGTACGCGAGCGGTGATCGAGCGTCAGAAACCAGTTCGCTCGCGTATTCGAATTCATGCTGCGACATTGATTCGCGCTTGCGCAATTTAGCTAGAACCGCCTTGTGGGCGCCCACTTCTTCGCCTAGTGGAGCGGATGTTCGATTCTCTAACCGACCTATGTACACAAATACGCAAGCGGCGAACACCAATCCCATTACTGCAGCAAGTATCGTGAGATAACCCCATAGACCGAGATTCACCCTCTCGCTCCTTTGCTCCCCGTCGAACGTCGCATCACGCCTGAATTGCGAGAGCCGTCGCCGTCGTCGGCTATCGAGAATCTCTGCGAAACGCTACCTCAATCAGGTGGCCCTCTTGATACCGGTCAAGCGAGTTCTCAGGCAACCTCGTGGTTGAGCCGGTTCGCGTGCATCAACACCCTCCCCTTCCTCAGGACGCAGTTGTGGCGTGGCGTCTACGTCCACCGTGAACCCTATGGACGCGTGCCGGAAGGCTGATCGATCCTGGGAGTGGCGGGCACACGATTAGGCTCAGGCGGTGGCAGCGAAGGCCAATCCGCTTGGCGATTTCCTGCGCGCCAGGCGCGAGCAGGTGCGGCCCGAGGATGTCGGCCTGGTGAGCGGCGAACGGCGTCGGGTTGCGGGCTTGCGCCGCGAGGAGCTGGCGATGCTGGCCGGCATCAGCTCCGACTACTACTTGCGGCTTGAGCAGGGCCGCGACACCCGCCCGTCGGCCCAGGTGATCGACGCGCTGGCGCGGGTGCTACAGCTCAACGTCAAGGCCAGCGAGTATCTGCACCAGCTGGCCAGCCCGTCCTCCCGCCGGCGGGACCCCGCGGGTATCGACGCCGCCGACGGCGTCGACGAGCTGATCGATCAGTTTCCAATGCCGGCGATCGTGGCCAGCCGCTGCCTGGATGTCCTGGCGGCCAACCCGCTGGCCCGCGGATTGTCACCGGGTTTCGCCCCCGGTCAAAACTTCCTGCGCTGGCGACTATTGGATCCCACCGCTCGCGAGCTGTACGTGGATTGGGATGAGGCGACGGATGTCGCGGTGAGTGGGCTGCGTGAAGCGGCCGGGAGCGATCCCGACGATCCGCGGTTGCAGTCGTTGATCGACGAATTGTCCACCGCCAGTGAACGTTTCCGAGAACTGTGGGAGCGTGCGGACGTGGGCTACAGAGTGGGCGTCATTCACATGCGCCACCCTAAGGTCGGTGATCTGTACCTGCATCGGAACAGATTCAACATTCCGCACTCCGGCGGGCAGCATGTGCTGACTTATCGCGCGAAACCCGGCAGTCAGTCCGCAACGGCGCTCGAGGAACTGCGAACGCTGTCAGACAAACTCTGACCACGACGCGTGGTGGCTGAACCTGTTCCTGCCACTACCAGGATCAGTGGGGCCGGGTTGCCGACTCGTAAGCGGGAATTCCCGACAGATGCCGCGCGTCCTTAGCTCCGCAAGGATCAGTAATCGAGCGCGAAGGGACACCTCGTGCGCACGCTCACACATTC
>JAVRPF010000347.1:0-4289 GCA_032162385.1 Mycobacterium sp. | reverse complement strand
CGTCAATGGAATGGAGACAGCATGGTTACTCGATCCTTCGATTCCCCTCGCCGACGTGTTCAAGGGGTACGGGGAATCGCTCGCCCGCGACTTCACGCCAGCGACGGTAGGTCCGCGGGAGAGGACTCAGGAAGGGAACCTGACATGAGGTACCGACTCGACGTGGTCGCGCGCAGCGTTCCCGACGTGGTGAAGTTCGCCGGTGGCTGGCTGGTCGACCGCGTGATGGCCGGCTGGGACGTCACCGTGCTCATCTCCGTCGACGAGGACACCAGGCCGCTGGAAATCCTCGGCGTCGAGACCCACGACCTGGAGTCGGCGCTCGAGATGTGGGCCGACCGCCCGCACCCGCAGACCGTCGCCGTGGCCGCCGGCCTCTTCGCCAGCGACCAGCGGGTGCGCCAGGGTGTGCTCAACGCGCTCGATCACGGGCTGACCGAGGTGACGCTGTGGGGCGAGCACTGTCCCGAGGAGCTCGACGACACCGTTGGCGCCGTGCGGCACCAGTTGAGTGCGGCTGCCCGTGCCTTCAAGGCCCAGGCGCTCGCGGCAACCGATGACCCGGACGCCGGGTTCGTCGGCGGCTGCGAAACGTTCCGCTGCGGGGTGATGGCCCGCCCCTCGGTGGCCGCGGACCTCACTCCCGCCAGCTGAGGACCGACCGCGTCAGCCTGCGAGGTCGATGAGTACCTTGCCGATCGCGCGCCCGTCGGCAACGTGCCGCAGCGCTTCGGCCGTTCGATACAGCGGATAGATCGCGTCGACGTGAGGTGCCATGCGGCCAGACACCAGCATCTCGCCCAGTTCGGTCTCATTGTGCCCGAACTCGGCGGCCGGTACGTCCTGGAACTGAAAGCCGACGATCCGAATCCCCTTGACCAGAACCAGGTTCAGCGGAATTCGGGGGATCACACCCGAGGCGTAGCCGACCGTGACGAATCGGCCACCCCTGCGCAGTGAACGCAGCGCGGGTTCGGACAGCTCGCCGCCCACCGGGTCGACGACGGCGTCGGAACCGTCGGGTAACGCATCGCGCAGGGCGGCCCGCAACTCGCGCCGGCGGTGGTTTATCACATTGGCCGCACCGTACTGTGCTGCAACGTCCAGCTTTTCATCCGACGACGCGACTGCGGTGACACGCGCACCCAGTGCGACGCCCAGCTGTACCGCCGCCAACCCGACGCCCCCGCCCGCGCCGAGGACGACCAGTTCGTCGCCGGAGGAGACGCGTGCCATCGAACGCAGCGTGTGGTACGCGGTCCGGTGGGCGACCCCGAACGCGGCCGCGGTGCGTGCGTCCAGCCCGTCGGGGATCCGGGTCAGGCCGGCGGTGGGCACGGCAACACGCTCGGCAAAGGCGCCGAACAGTCCCGTTCCGGTGACCCGGTCACCGACGGCGAAACCATTTGCCTCGCCTACCAGTTCGTCGATCACGCCGGCGAACTCACTGCCGGGCACGAACGGCGGTGGCACGCTGATCTGATATTCGTCGGCGATGAGCAGGACGTCGGGGAAGTTGACCGCCGCCGCATGCACACTCACCAACGCCTGCCCGGATGCGACGGCAGGCTCCGGAAGATCCTCGATCCGCACCACTTCCGGAGGACCGTACTGCGGACAGATCGCTGCGCGCATCACCCGGAATAGTCGGTGGATTCAGCGAGTTCGGCCGCCGAGGCCATCAGGTCGGTGACGACGGGCCCGAACGCCAGCAGCTTCTCGTCATCGCCCGCGCGCTGGAAACCCTGCTCCAACACGATCGCCAGTTTCCACTTGGCCAGCACCAGGTAGTAGTCCAGGTCGTCGACCTGACGGCCGGACACCTCGGCGTAGTGCGCCACCACCTGACCGCGCGACGGCATGCCCTGCATGTCGACGAGCCCGACTCGGCGGCCTCGGGGGCGGAGGTGTCCTCCGGCCAGCTCTGCACCATCCAGGCACCAGGTCGAGCTTCGGGTCGCCGACGGTGCCCATCTCCCAGTCGACGATGGCCGCCAGTCGAGCCGGGGCGCCGTGCCGGTACATCACGTTGGCGAACTGGTAGTCGCCGTGCATCAGGCCCCGGGATGAAGTCGAGCGGCCGGTGCGCGCGCAACCAGTCGGTGGCTTCGCCCAGACCGTCGAGTTCACGATTCTTGATCCGCTCGAAGAAGCCGGTCCAGCGGTCGACCTGACCCTCGTGGAAGCCGTCGGGCCGCCCGAGGTCGGTCAGCCCCTCGGCTTTCCAGTCCACCTTCGACAGCAGTGCAATGCCCTCGGCCAGTTGGTAACTCAGATCCGGACGGGTGTCCAGCTCACTGTTGAACGGCTCGGGCCACACCCCGTGCTGATCCATCGGGGACCATCCGTCGACGAAGCCCATCAGATAGAACGGGCGACCGAGCACCGCCGGGTCGTCGCATACACCGATGGCGGTCGTGTGCGGAACCTCGGTGCCGTCGAGCGCCTCGATGATGCGCCACTCGCGCAGAATCCCCTTGTCCCGGTCCGGCGGGGCACCCGGCGGTGGCATGCGGATGACGCAGCGCTCGTCGCCCCGGGTGAGCTCGTAGATCACGTTCTGCGTGCCGCCGGACAGAAACCGCGCGGCCAACGGCTCCCCCGTGCCCGGCAGCGCCGCACCGTCCATCCACTCGGCGAGGCGGTCGACGTCGATGCCGGGGCCGACGCGGACGTGAGGAGCAGTGGAGGTTGCGGCAGGTTCGGTCACAGGTTGCCCACCTCGAGCTCGAGGTACTCGGCGAACCTCGCCCTGGCGGCTTCGCGCTTGCGCGGCAGCCACTCCGACGGCCAGACGTCGTCGTTGGCCTTGTAGTCGCGCAGCACCTGCTTCGCGACCGTGGTCTTGTGTACTTCGGTTGGGCCGTCGGCCAGCCCCAAGGCAGCGGCGCCGGTGACCATGCCAAGGAACGGCATCTCGTTGCTGACGCCAAGGGCACCGTGCACTTGCATTGCGCGCCAGGCGATGTCGTGCAGTACGGTCGGCATCACGACCTTGGCTGTGGCGATGTCCTTGCGCACTTTCTTGTAGTCGTTGTACTTGTCGATCTCCCACGCGGTGTAGAGCACGAACAGCCGGAACTGCTTGATCTGGGCGTACGAGTCGGCGATGTAGCCCTGCACGGTCTGCTTGTCGGCGAGCAGACTGCCCGCGGTCTCGCGGCTCAGCACGCGCTCGCACATCATGTCGATCGCCTTCTGGGCCACCCCGATGGTGCGCATCGCGTGGTGGATCCGCCCGCCGCCGAGGCGAGTCTGCGCGATGACGAACGCCTGGCCCTCGCCGCCGAGCAACGCCGAGTCCGGCACGCGCACGTTCTCGTAGTGGATCAACGCGTGGCTGCCCTCGTCCTCTCGTTCGCCGTGCAGTCCGACGTTGCGGACGATGTTCACCCCTGGCGTGTCCGTGGGCAGCAGGAACATCGACATGCCCTGGTACGGGCTGACGTCGGGGTTGGTCACCACCATCACGATGAGGAAGGCTGCGGTATTGGCGTTGGAGGAGAAGAACTTCCAGCCGTTGATCACCCAGTCGTCACCATCACGCACAGCAGATGTCTTGAACAGGGTCGGGTCGGCGCCGGCGTGGGGTTCGGTCATCGAGTAACAGGAGAACAGTTCACCGTTGAGCAGCGGGTGCAGGTAGCGCTTCTTCTGTTCCTCGGTGCCGTAGTGCGCGATGATCTCGGCGTTGCCGGTGTCGGGAGCCTGGCAGCCGAACACGATCGGCGCCCATTGCGAGCGGCCCAGGATCTCGTTGAGCAGTGCGAGTTTCAGCTGCCCGTAGCCCTGGCCGCCGAGCTCGGGCCCCAGGTGAGTCGCCCACAGTCCGCGGCGTCGCACCTCCTCCTTGAGGGGGTCGACCGCGTCGCGCCGCTTGCCCTCGAGGGGCACGAACTGCTGGTTCGGAAACGCCAGATCCAGCGGTTCGACCTCCTCGCGGACGAACTCGTCTGCCCAATCCAGCTCCTTCTGGTACTCGGGGTCGGTCTCGAAATCCCACGCCATGTCCGCGCTCCTCTCAGTTGAAGGTGATGACGACCTTGTCGGCGGCGCCGGGGGTAGAAGCTGTCCGCAATGCCTCGTCGACGTTGTCGAACGGGATCGTGTGACTGACGATCACGGCGTACTTTTCCCAGTTGGCAATGAGATCTTTGGTGACTTCGAAGATCTCGTCGGGGTAGCCCATCGATCCGACGCTGGTGATTTCGTTGCTCATGATGTTGACGAAGTCGACAGGCACCGGCTGCTTGTGCACCGCGACGACGCCGAGCCGGGCGCCGGGCTTG
>JAVRPF010000346.1:0-2754 GCA_032162385.1 Mycobacterium sp. | reverse complement strand
GGTCAAGGTGGCCAACGCTTCGCCGATGGCGACCTTCGCCGCCAGCCGTTCATCGATGCGGTGGTGTGGGTCTTTCGCGGCTTTGGCCTCGTCGGCGAGGGCGTAGGCATCAGAACGTATCTGGGCCACCCGCGGCCGCCAGATCTCGGCTACGTCTCGGGCGCGGGAATGGCCTGCCCGTTCCAACTCGCCGAGCACCGTGTCGGCAAGCCCGAAATGATGCCCGCGGGCGTCACTGGCCACGCCGAGATCCTCTGTCCGCCAATCAGACAGGGATTGCGTGGCGATGACGTTCGCCGTCGGCACGAACACGTCGTTGAGGGTCACGCGCTCGGTCCGGCTGCCTGCAACGGCGCTCAGCCCGAGGGGAGCGGACCGGATGTTGGTGTCGATCGGGACCAGCGCGGTGACCACGGTGTGCGTCGTGTCCTCGACTGCGGCGACCGCGAGGGCGGTACTCAGCCCCCACCCGCTGAACCACGACACCGTGCCCGAGAGCGTCCAACCGTTGGATGCGCGGGTGGCGGCGATGTGGTGTCGCGGAAAGCGGCGGACGTCGCTGACGGCGGCGCCGACGAGGGTGCGGCCGCGCAGGATCTCGTAGCCCAATTCGGGTAATGGTGTGCCGGCATGGTGGACATCGGCCAGTTTCCAGACCAGTGGAGCGTGCTGGGCCCACACCAGCCATGTGTTGAAGCAGGCGCCAGCGATGATCTCGTGGACGCGCCGGTCGGCACTGCGATCGAGCGCGCCGCCACCAAACTCGGCCGGTGCGACATGGTTCAGTAGGCCCCGGTCGGCGAGTTCGGCGATCCTCTCCGGTGCCACACCCTCGCGGTCGGTCCGTAATGCGGCGGGGCGCAGGGTTTCCTCCGCGTACGCGTTGGCCGCGCGGATGAGAGGAATGGCCTCGGTGGCCGCGACTGCGGGCTCCGCTGTGAGATTCCTGTGCGGTATGGCGGCCATGCGAGTTCTCCTCCCTCGTGCGCACCGATGCCGGACCGACAGCCACGATCGTGAGTCTGCCTGCGTGGACGTCGCGGATCGCCGGACGTACCGGGCAAGAAGAAACCTACTGTAGGCGAAGACATTTGGTCATCTTGGATTCACGGTGAGTCGAAACGATGACGCACCACGGGTGCGCTGGTTCACTTCGGTCGGTGCCTGTGTGAGCCCACGTCGGCTTTAGGCCACCCCGGCGGCGCTTTGCCCGCGCGGGGGTCGTGAGGTGTCCGTGATCATGGGAAGGGACGAAGTCCGTTGTCCGCCAAGAGTTTGCGCCGGTTCATCTTGTCCTCGGCGGTGGTTGCTGCCGTGGCCTCCATGCTCGTTGCCTGCGGCGGGAGCTCGTCCACCAATGCGGGCGGAGGCAGCCCCGTCTACGACGGGACGCTGACCTTCTACGACCCCGTGCAATACGACGCCTGGACTCCGACGAACTCGCTCTGGTCAAACAGCCAGGTAGCCGACAACGTCGCCGAACGGCTCATCTGGCAAGATCCCGCGTCTGGTGACTTCAAACCCTGGCTAGCCGAATCGTGGCAGATCAGCGACGACCATCTCGCCTACACTTTCAAGCTCAAGCCGGGTATCACCTTCAGCGACGGTTCACCGCTTGACGCGGGCGTCGTGAAGCTCAACTTCGACCAGCACGCCTTCGGAGACAAGACACTGGGTGTCCCGCAGGACCCGTTCTGGACCGAATACGCCGGCACCGACGTCGTCGACGATCACACCGTCGTGGTCAGGCTTTCGAAGCCGAACGCCGCATTCCTCCAGATCCTGTCCAACTATCGCGCCAGTTCCATCCTCGGCAAGTCCTACCTGGCGAAGGATCTCAACGGCCAAGGCGACCTGCACAATTGGGTGGGCACCGGGCCGTTCGTGGTGGACTCAGTCGACGGCACCAACGGGGTGACCCTGAAGCGACGCGACGACTACAACTGGGCGCCGGCCGGTTCGGCCCACACCGGTAAGGCCTATCTGGAGAAGATCGTCTTCAGGACGGTTCCCGAGGCCGGCACCCGCGTCGGTGCGCTGCAGTCCGGTGAGGCGCAAATCGCCAGAAACATCGCCCCCTACGACGAACAGACCGTGAGCGCCGGCGGCGGGAAGATCGTGGCGATCCCGGTGCAGGGGCAATCCAACGACCTGACCATCCAGCTCGCCGACCCCACTTCACCGGTCCAAGACAAGCGGGTGCGGCTCGCGCTGCAGGCTGCGACCGACCGCGACGCCATCAACAAGGCAGTGCTGTCGCCCAACTACCCGATCCCGACCGGGGCGCTGGTGAAGGGCACCCCGCTGCGCGGCGACTCCAGCAAGTACCTGCAATACGACTTGGGCAGGGCCAATTCCCTGCTCGATGAAGCCGGTTGGACGCCGGGCGCCGACGGCATCCGGGTCAAGGACGGCCAGCGGCTGACCTTCCACCTGCGGGTCGCTCCCTACTACCAGGTCTCCCAATCGGTGCTGGAGGTGCTGCAGTCGCAGTGGAAGAAGGCCGGTGTCGAGATCACGCTGACGAGTCCGTCGCTGACCGAGTACGAGGCTCACGAGCGAAAGGACAAGGACTGGTTGTTCGACCAGGGACAGACGTCCACCGCCGAACCCGGCGTGTTGCGCACGGCCTTCGCCAGCGACCGTCAGAACACGATCGACGCGCATACACCCGACGCGGTGCTCGACGGACTGCTCGTGGAGCAGTCGGGCGCCTTCGACACGACTGCCCGCAAAGCGGCGATCCAGGCGGTC
>JAVRPF010000345.1:0-2646 GCA_032162385.1 Mycobacterium sp. | reverse complement strand
ACATTTCGCATGCATCGCGGACTCACGCGGCGGTCGTCGCCGGTCTGGCGGCGTTCGACCCCTCGGTGCGCATCGCGGGCGTGATCCTCAATAAGGCGCGCACCGCGCGGCACGCCGACGAGGTCCGCGACGCGCTCGCCCCGACCGGCATTCCGGTGCTCGGCGTCCTACCTCGCGACGACGCCGTCGAGACTCCATCACGTCACCTGGGTCTGGTACCTGCCGCCGAACGCGCCGGGTCGGCCAACGCCGTGGCGCGCATGGCGGACGTCATCGTCGAGCACGTCGACCTCGACGCCGTGCTCCGCCTCGCCGGTGATGCCGCGGCACTGCACGGAACGGCGTGGGACCCGGCGCAAGAAATCCAGGCCCCGACCCGAGCCCGGCCCGTCGTCGCGATGGCGGGCGGTCGCGCGTTCACGTTCCGATACGCCGAAACCGAAGAGCTGCTGCGGGCCGCC
This sequence comes from Mycobacterium sp., assembly GCA_032162385.1. Lineage (GTDB taxonomy): Bacteria > Actinomycetota > Actinomycetes > Mycobacteriales > Mycobacteriaceae > Mycobacterium. The sequence continues at coordinate 2,185 of JAVRPF010000345.1, read as the reverse complement.
GGATGCGCGGTCGCCGAATTCGACCCGCTGGTCGACCCCGCCCTTCCCCCGGGAACCGCCGGCATCTACCTCGGCGGCGGTTTCCCCGAAGTGCACGCCGACGAGCTCGCCGAGAACCGTTGCCTGATAGCCGAATTGCGCGCTGCGATCAACGCAGGCGTCCCGACGGTCGCCGAGTGTGCGGGGCTGCTCTACCTCTGCCGCACTCTTGACGGCACACCCATGGTCGGAGTGGTGCCCGCCGACGCGGCAATGACCACGCGACTGACGCGCGGCTACCGAACTGCCACCAGCCCCGGCGATTCCCTGCTTGCCGAAGCGGGTGCTCAGGTCACCGGACACGAATTCCACCGCACGAAAGTCACCCCGGCTGACGGCCGCGCAGCGTGGCACCTGCCTGCGGGCCCCGAGGGTTTCGCCACGCCGACACTGCACGCCGCCTACCTGCACACGCATTGGGCAGGCCATCCCGCCCTCGCGCAGCGATTCGCCCAGGCTGTCCACCGGCACGTAGCCTAGGGGAGTGACCGCAACGAATTACCTTGTGCGCGTAGCCATCCAACGACATCGTCGATGTCTGACACCACCGCTACTCCGGGTGGAACAGCGGGCCTTCGCACGATGACGACCGGAACTTCCAACACTTCGGCGGCCCGCATCTTCGGCCAGGTGTACTCGCCGCCGGAATCCTTCGTGACGAGCACGTCCGCCCGGTGCTCGCGCAGCAGCGCCAATTCGCCGGGCAGGGCGTAGGGTCCGCGGTCGTTGATCAGCCGCCACGTCGGCGGCAGCTCGAACGCCGGCTCATCGACGACACGTGCGAGTACCGCCAGCTCACCGAGCGCTTCGACGAACGCCTGCAGCTGCTGGCGGCCCACGGTGAGGAGCGGTCGGCTGCCCAGCCTTCGCGCCCGCTCGGCCGCGTCGCGGTGCGAGCTCACCCAATGCCATGACGTCGTGGTCCGCTCGGCCCAGCCGGGACGCTGCAATCGCAGCAGCGGTCGCGCCTCGTGGGCGCAGGCGGATGCGGCGTTGGCGGAGATCGTTACTGAGAACGGGTGGGTGGCATCGATCACAGCGTCGAAGTCGGTCAACGCCGTTCGCAGGCCATCGATTCCGCCGAATCCGCCGATTCGCACCGACCCGACCGGCATTCGCGGCCGGGCGACCCGGCCGGCCAGTGAGCTTGTCACGTCGACCCCGTCGGCGACCAGTCGCGTGGCGAGCGCGCGGGCTTCCGACGTCCCGCCCAGCAGCAGGACCCGCAGAGGTGTCACCACTGCTTCCTCAGCAGGAAGAGATCCATCACCCAGCCCGCCTCGGTGCGAGCTTGCGCGCGTGCGTCGGCGATCTGCCCGACGACGTCGCCGAGTCGGCCCGCGACCAGGCGCTCACCGATGGCGCCGAGATTGGCGCCCCACCACACCGCCCAGTCGTCCAGGCCGGCGAGGTCGAGGCGGTGCGGCGGTGGGTTGAGCATGGCCACGATATTGTCCTGCCCGGCGGCGACGGCCTCCTGCAGTCTGCGGCCGGTGGTGACGTGGACGGGGCGACCAACCTCGTGCAGGACGATGCGGTGCCGTGCGGCGAGCAGTTGCGGAGCGCTGATTCCCGGCAGCACGTCGAATTCGACTGGTACGCCGAGGTCTTTGATCTTCTCCACTACGCGGATGGTCGAGTCGTAGAGCGATGGGTCACCCCAGACCAGGAACGCCGCAGTGCCACCGCGCTCGCGTAGCACGCCGGCATAGGTGGCAGCGCGGGCCTCGTGCCAGCCGGCGACCGCGCCCTCGTAGTCCTCGGTGGTCAACTCCGCCGAGCGGTCGCGTGGCGGGTCGGCGATCTGGACGATCTCCACCGCGCCGCCGGCATGCGCGTCGACGACCGCACGCCGCAGCGCCAGCAGGCCGTCATCGGCGCCCTTGTCGGCGGCCAGCACGTAGTCGACCGACCGCAGGGCGTCGGCCACTTCCGGCGTGACGTGCTGCGGTCCCATGCCGATCCCCAGGATGCGTACCCGGACCGACTCAGTCACCGACGCGACCCTCGATATCGCCTTCCACCTCGAGGTAGGCCTGTCGTAACGCGGCCATCGTCTCCGGTGACGGGTCGGCCCACAGGCCGCGGTCGGCCGCTTCCTGCAGGCGCTCGACCATGCCATGCAGCGCCCACGGATTGGACTGGT
>JAVRPF010000344.1:0-3999 GCA_032162385.1 Mycobacterium sp. | reverse complement strand
GGGCGTTGCGCTGGTGGCCATCAGCCCGCAGAAGTCCGACGGCTCACTGTCGGCCCAGGAGAAGAACGCGCTGACCTTCACCGTGCTGTCCGATCCGGGCAACAAGATCGCCAACCGACTCGGCGTGATGACCGAAGCCCCCGACGACGCCCAAGCCGCGCAGCGCGCACTGGGTTTGGACCTGCCCGAGGTCAACGCCGACGGCACCCACGGCGTACCCATGCCCACTGTCGTCATCGTCGACCCGACCGGGGTGATCCGCTGGATCGACGTGCACCCCAACTACACCACCCGCACCGATGTGAGCGACATCCTCGCCGCACTGGACACCGTGCCCTGACCCCTGCGGGCGGTCCCCTGTCGGTGCTCAGCGTCGGTGGCTCTGCGACTGACTTTCGAGATCTCGTAAGTCGTCTATTCGAGACAACGTGGGCGGCCGTCCCTGGATGCGCGGCGTTACGGCATTTCCTCTGCCCACGCGACATGCCCCTCGAAGCCAAGTGTTTTCGCCATGTCGCGGTAGCGATCCCGGTATCCGCGATAGCGGGCATCGTCACCGTGAGCCCGCGCCAGCAGAGCTTGCAGCCGCAGCAGCCAGACATCGCCTATCACCAGCCCCTCGTCGGCCAGGGCCGCCGCCAACCGGTCGATCGCAGCGGCGGCTTCGGCCACGTCACCGTGGGTACTGCGCTCCAGTAGCGTCTCCACCAAAAAGCCGGTCGCCGGAAGGCCGTACGAGAGGTGTCCTGCATGGAACAGATCATCTGTGGCGGCGCGCATTTGAGGTATAGCACCGTCGCGGTCGCCGCACCTGGCCCGCTCCCGCGCGGCCCACACGTCGACAACCGGAAGCATGAACACGTAGAACCGCCCGTGCAGGCACATGTCGCGGACCTGCCCCAGCACCGCCAGTCCGCGCTCACGCTCCGCCGGGGACTCCCGATGCACCAGCGCGACGCCCATCGTGCCCCGAGTCGCGCCCAACGCGATATCCTCACTTGATCGCTCGGTGATGTTCAGCGCCTCCTCGATGTCGCGCAGCGCGGCGTCGTCGGTCAACAGCACCCCGCCCGCTATCGCAGCACCGTAGGTGTATGTGATGACCCTGGCATGCGACATCGGGTCAGTGCTGCGGGCCATGGCGAGCGCCTGGTCGTAATCGTCGCGCCACCCCGCACGGCCCAGCGCCCATCGAGCGGTGCCGCGCGTGGCCAGCGCCAACGCCAACGGCGATCCGAAGACGAAGTTGCCTTTGGTGGGGTCGCCGTCGGCCAGGTCGATGACGGTCTGCGACCAGCGCAGAGCTTCGGCCATCTCGCCGGTCTGAATCTTGATTACGATCGCCATGAAGGACAGCCCGACCGTGAGCGTCGGGTCGCCGATCGACTCGATCAGAGAAATGTGTTCGGAGGCCAGCCGCGACGCCTCGCGCACCTGGCCGTGCATCATGTGCTCGCCCAGCACCCCCACCATGCCGATGGCCAACCACCTCTTTTCTGCGGCCGCCGCGCACAGCTGCCGCAGTTCCTCGAAGAGACCGCCGGACATGTCGGCATGGACCCGGAAGGCATTGGCACACAGCAGGGAGCGAGCGGCGATGCGCATCGACAACCGGTCCGGGTCGTCGGCGGGCAGCGCATCGGCAACCCGGCTCGCCCGCTCCCAACCCAGATAGGCACCCGCGATATCGCGGGTGGTCGCCCACGTTGCGGCGCGCATGTGCCAGGCATACCCGGCGTGCCGATCACCGGCGGCCTCCCGGTGCTCGGCAATCAGGGCGGCATACTCGTCAACCGACGCCGGGTCATGCGCTTCGAGTGCAGCCGCCACCCGCAGGTGCATCTGGGCGCGATCGGATTTGAGCTGCGATTCGTAGGCGACCGCGCGGATCAGCGGATGGTCGAACACATACTCCGGTTGTCGGGTGAACCTGACCTGATCGATGAGCTGGGCCGTGACCAAGTCAGCAACGACGGGTTCGACGCCCAGCTCAGTCAGCAGGTCCAGGCCAAATCGCGAGCCGACCACCGCCGCCGCGCTCAATGTGCGTTTGGCTTTCGGGTCTAGCCGGTCGATGCGCGCAGCGATGGTGGCCTGCAAGGTGGCGGGCACACTCACCTCCGCAACCTCTGCCGTCGACAGGTATGCGCCTGGCTCCCCGCGCAGCACACCACGCTCGGCCAGGTCGCGCACAATCTCTTCGGCGAAGAACGGGTTACCGGCGGCCCGAGTGGCGATCCTCTGACCTAGTCCGCCGACAGAGGGCTCCGGCCCGAGCAGCTCTGTGACAAGTAATGCGGTCTCTCGATCACTCAGCGGCGCAAGGGCTACGGTTTGGGCACCTGCCACCTGGGTCAATGGACCGCGATATTCGGGACGACAGGTGACCAGCACCAGCGAGGGCGTCTGCGGGATCACGATGAGGAAATCGACCAGCATCGACTCGCTGACCGCATCGATCCAATGGACGTCCTCGACGACATAGACCGCCGGGGTTTCGCGGGCCAACGAGGCGGCATTCACTAGCGCGGTCAACCGCCGCCGACGGGCATCGGGATCGATGCGAGGAAGCGCAACATTGGGATCGGCGATCCCGAGCAGGTCATCAAACAACAGCACATCCTCGGGGTCTGCGTCGGCAATCCGGTCGCGCACGCGATCGCGGGCGGTCTGCCCGTCGAGACCCTCAACCCCGGTGGCCGCGCGCAGCAGCCGCGCGACGGCATGGAAGGGGACCTGGCTGGTGTGCGATTCGCAGTAGGCGGTGAACACCTCGACATCCTGAGCGGCCGCTATCGCGGCGATCTCGCGCACCAGACGGCTCTTGCCAAAGCCCGGTGACCCCATCAGGGCGACCACAGCGCCGTGGCCATCGACGGCGCGCTGCAGCCGGCCCTCAGCGGCGGCCATTTCCCACTGCCGCCCCACAAGATTCGACTCCGCGCGCCCGACGGCGCGATGCCGGTCGCCGATGCCCAACAGGCGATGGGCGGGTACCGGCTCGTCGGCACCCTTGATCTGAACCAACTCGGCCTCGCCCAAGGCTGCTGAGCTATCGACCAGTCGCGCGGTGGACGCGCTGAGCATCACCCCACCCGGCGGGGCGACCGACTCCATCCGCTGCGCCATTCCGACCTGCTCACCGATCGCGGTGTAACCCAAGGCGCCTGAACCGATCTCACCGGCGATCACCTGTCCGGAGTTGAGTCCGACACGCAACTGGAGGTCCACACCGTCCCGCTCTGCTACATCGAGGGCAAGCCGCTTCGCCTCCTCCTGAACCCCTAACGCCGCAAGGCAGGCGCGGACTGCATGGTCCTCCAACGCCATCGGTGCCCCGAAGACCGCCATCAGTCCGTCCCCGGTGAACTGGACCACCGTCCCGCCGTCGCCCCGCACGACCGAACTCGCGCAATTGACCAGCTCGGCCATGATCTCGCGCAGCCGTTCAGCACCCACCGCTGCCGCGATGTCCATCGAGTGCACCACGTCGGCGACCAAGACGGTGGCTTGCTTGTACTCCGCCGATTGGGCGGCCTGCGTGAGTCGCGCACCGCACTCGCTACAGAACTTCGCCGTCGGGTTGGATTGTGTACCGCAGGAAACACAGACCGGTCCCGTCGCGGTCAATCCACCGCCGCCATCCCGGCTGGGGTCCACATCAGTATCGTTTCACTGCTGGTCAATGATGTCCGTCATATCGCCGTGCCATCTCCGATACGAAGTTTTGAGACCCTCATATGTCATCGTTTTCGAGACGGACGGATAGAAGGACTTTCTGGCAGTCGAGTCAGTGTCGACACCTCGCGCTAGCTGGCCAGTTAAGCGCGGCCCCAAATGTGCTCTATTCCGAGACGATGTTCAGTTCTGTTCGGGCCTGGTCGATTTGGTCGTAGGCGTAGGTCGCCATGAGCGGCGGTGGTCATCACCTCGCCCTTTCGGGCAAGCGATTCGTAGGACTGGTCGCCAAGCACGTCGCGCAGGTGGGCAATCGCGACG
>JAVRPF010000343.1:0-7881 GCA_032162385.1 Mycobacterium sp. | reverse complement strand
CCCGTCGCGCGCATGCAGCACATCGACCTGTTCACCTGGCTGCGCGGCGACATCCTGGTCAAGGCCGACAAGATGACCATGGCCAACTCACTGGAACTGCGGGTGCCCTTCCTGGACCCCGAAGTGTTCGCGGTGGCCAGCAGGCTGCCGTACGACCAGAAGATCACCCGGTCCACCACGAAGTACGCCCTGCGCCGGGCGCTGGAGCCGATCGTCCCCGCGCATGTGCTCAACCGACCGAAACTCGGCTTCCCCGTCCCGATCAGGCACTGGCTGCGTGCCGGCGAACTGCTCGACTGGGCCTACGCGACGGTGGCGGCGTCGCAGGCGGGCCATCTGGTGGACCTCGCCGCCGTGCGCCGGATGCTCGACGAACACCGCAGCGGCGTCACCGATCACAGCCGCAGGCTGTGGACCGTGCTCATCTTCATGCTGTGGCACGCGATCTTCGTTGAGCGCAGCGTGACGCCTCGGATCGAGGAGCCGCACTACCCCGTGCAGCTCTAGCAGACAGCGCGACTCGGCTATCTGTCGGCGCCAAGCGCCTCCGCGATCTCGTCGCCGGCTTCGGTGCCGTATGCGTCGGCCAGCCGCGCCACCGCGTCGTCACGGTTCCAAGTCCACTCCTGGGGGCCGGGCGCCTCGAACACCAAGACCGCGACAAGTGAAGCCAACTGGGCGGACCGTTCGAGGCTCAGCCCCGCGCTGCGACCGGTGAGAAAGCCGGCCCGGAACGCGTCGCCGATACCGGTGGGGTCGGCCTGATGTTTCTCCGGGACGACGCCGACGTGAATGAAGGTGCCGTCCGAGCTGGCGAGGTCGACGCCCTTGGGCCCCAAGGTGGTGACACGCAGGCCGATCTGTCCCATCACCTCGGCCTCGCTCAATCCGGACTTCTGCAGCAGTAGGTCCCACTCGTAGTCGTTGGTGAACAGGTAGGTGGCACCACCGATCAACTTGCGGATCTCATCGCCCGACAGCCGCGCCAATTGCTGCGACGGGTCCGCGGCGAACGCTAGGTCCAGCTTGCGGCACTCCTCGGTGTGCAGGAACATCGCCTCGGGGTCGTTGGCACCGATGATCACCAATTCCGGTGTGCCCGTTCGAAATACGAGGTCGGCCAGCTTGATGTTGCGGGCCTCCGACATGGCACCGGGATAGAACGACGCCAGCTGAGCCATGTCCTCGTCGGTGGTGCAGACGAACCGCGCGGTATAGGCGGACTCGGAGATCAGCACGCCGTCGCAGTCGACGCCGTGCGACGTCAGCCACTGCCGGTAGTCGTCGAAGTCCTTGCCCGCTGCGCCGACAAGGGCCACGTCTCCCCCGAGCACGCCGATCGCGAACGCCATGTTGCCCGCGACGCCGCCGCGGTGGATGACGAGGTCGTCGACCAGGAAGCTCAACGACACCTTCTGCAGATGGTCCGCCAGCAGCTGCTCGGAGAACTTGCCGGGGAACCGCATCAGATGGTCGGTCGCGATCGACCCGGTCACCGCAATGGTCACAAAACGTCACCCTTCATTTCATTAAGCTCGTCTAGATAAGCGTACCGAGGTGGGGGCCGCTGCGCTGGACCCGCGGTCTCCGCAGGACGGTGCGCTAGCCTAACAACGACATGGCTGGTCCATACCCGTACCCCGAACCGTTCCGTCAGCAGCCGCTCCCGCCGCAAGGCCAAGGCGCACCCGAGCCATATCCGGATCATGTGCCATCGGCATATCCCGGGGCGCTCCCGCCGCCGGTGCCCTACCCGGCCAGGCCGCGCCGCCGCCGCTTCCTGGTGGCCGGCCTCGTTCTGCTGGTGGTTGCGGCGCTGGCCGCCGCCGCGGTGACGATCGTCTTCGCCACGCGCCGGAACGACTCGACGGACGCCGCGCTCACCCCAGCCTCGGCGAAGACATCCATCCAGGGCTTCCTGGACGCGCTCAGCAGGGGGGACGACGAAGAGATCGCCCGACACGCGTCGTGCGGCGTCTTCGACGAGATCAAGGACAAGCAATCGGACATGGCGCTGGCGAATCTGGCCAGCGACGCGTTCCGCAGGCAGTTCGGCAGTGCCGAGGTGACGTCCATCGACAAGATCGTGACGTGGTCGCCGAACCAGGCTCAGGTGCTCTTCACCATGCAGGTGACACAGGCGGGCCGGTCGCAGTCCGAGTCTTCACGGCAGGCCGTTGCGCAGCTGCTCATCCAGGGCCGTCAGATCCTGGTGTGCTCGTACCTACCGCGCACCGGCCAGTACTAGGCCCTTCTCGTTCGGCTCAGTTGAACGAGTCGCCGCAGGCGCACGACCCGGTGGCCTGCGGATTGTCGATGGTGAAGCCCTGCTTCTCGATGGTGTCGACGAAGTCGATGGTGGCGCCCGTCACGTAAGGAGCGCTCATCCGGTCCACCGTCAGCCGCACGCCGCCGAAGTCGGCGTTCAGGTCGCCGTCCATCGTCCGATCGTCGAAGAAGAGGTTGTACTTCAGGCCGGCGCACCCGCCGGGCTGAACGGCGATGCGCAGCGCCAGGTCGTCGCGGCCCTCCTGGTCCAACAGCGCCTTGGCCTTCGACGCAGCCGCATCGGTCAGGACCACGCCGTGGGTGGTAGTCGTGGTCGCCTCGTCCTGAACAGTCATTGCGCCTCCCTGTGCATGCTCGTGCCTCGGATACCTCAACGGTACCTTGTTCTCCGGCTATTCCCGACTCGTGCGGCCAACCGGCCCGACTCCTGCGCCCAGCTGGCCCCGGTTCGCCGCGCCAGTCCCGTCAACTGGTTCGCCGCATCGTCGATCGCCAGCTGAATCGAACCGGCGTAGTCGACGATCGAGTGGGCGGCGGCGATTCCCGCGGCATGTAGCGCATCGGCGTCGAGCGTGACCTGGCCGGCCAGCACCAGCACGGGCGTGTCGCGTGCCCCGGCCGCCAGCGCACTGACCACCTTGCCATGCAGCGACTGATCATCGAACCGGCCCTCACCGGTGATGATGAGCTCGGCGGCACCGACATCGGCGGCCAGCCCGGTATGTTCTGCGATCACTGCGGCACCGGACTCTCTGCGGCCACCCAGCGCCAGCAGCGCGGCACCGATGCCGCCTGCCGCGCCCGCGCCGGGCTCGGCGCCGACGTCACGGCCGGCCACGGCGTTCAGTTCAGCAGCCCATACGGCGAGCCTGGCCTCCAGCAACAAAACGGTGTCGGGGTCGGCACCCTTCTGCGGCCCGAACACCGCCGCGGCCCCCATCGGGCCAAGCAGCGGATGTTCGACATCGGTGGCGGCGATCAGCTCGACGCCGGCGAGCCGGGCCCGGGCGGCAGACAGACCGCCAAGCGCGTCGACCAGCGCGCGGCCCCCGTCGGTACACCCGCTGCCGCCGAGGCCGACGACGATGCGCTCGGCGCCCGCCGCGACCGCAGCGTCGATGAGCTGGCCGACGCCCCTGCTGTGCGCCTCGAGAGCGGTCCGGATGGTCGGCGGGCCGCCGAGCAGGGCAAGGCCACACGCCTGAGCGCACTCGACGTAGGCCGTCGCCGACGCGTCGTCGAACACCCACTCCGCGGTGACGTCGTCGGCAAGGGGGCCGCTCACGGTCACCGAGCGCAGTCCGCCCAAGCGGCTGGCGAGCACGCCGACGAAGCCGGGGCCGCCGTCGGACTGCGGCGCAGGGACCAGAGTGTCGTCGGGTCGGGCGCTTCCCCAGCCCGCGGCGATCGCATCGGCGGCCTGCACGGCGGTGAGGCTGTCGCCGTAGCAGTCCGGAGCGATCAACACGCGCAGCACGGAGCCCGTCATGCCAGCAGAGTAAGTCCCCGCCTCCGGGCGTGCATTCCGCCGGGCCGGACTGAAGTAACCTGGCAGACGTGAATCTGCTGGGCCGCATGAAGGGCAACCCCACACCTGAGGAGTCCGGCGCGGTCGAGTTGGGCGTCGGGGACGACGCCGCAACCCGGGAGGCCACCACCACGGCCCCCAAGGGCAGGCCGACGCCCAAGCGCAGCGAGGCCGCCCGCAAGCGCGGTCCGGTGGCGCCCGCGCCGATGACGTCCTCCGAGGCCCGCAAGCGGCGCAAGGAACTGGGCGGTCCGAAGCTCAGCAGGGATGAGCGCAAGGCGGAGAAGCTGACGCGCCGCGCCGACATGTCCGAGCGCCGCGAGAAGATGATGGCCGGCGATGACGCCTACCTGCTGCCACGCGACAAGGGGCCGGTCCGCCGGTTCGTCCGCGACATCGTGGACTCCCGGCGCAACGTGCTCGGTCTGTTCATGCCCGCCGCGCTCGGTCTGGTGTTCGTCATGATGGCCATCCCGTCGGCGCAGCTTCAGCGGCTGCTGTCGCCTGCCATGTTGGCGCTGGTGCTGATCATGGCCATCGACGGGTTGATGGTCGGCCGGCGGGTGAACAAGATGGTCGACGCGAAGTTCCCGGACAACGTCGAGAGTGGTTGGAAGCTGGGCTTCTACGCCGCGAGCCGCGCCTCTCAGCTGCGCCGGATGCGGGCGCCGCGCCCGCAGGTCAAACGCGGCGACAAGATCGCCTGAGCCGCGGTGCGTGCACTGGTTCTCGGCGGTATCCGCTCGGGCAAGTCGCAGTGGGCCGAAGGGGTGATCGCGTGTGCGGTTTCGCCGGACCAGCCGGTGCGCTACCTGGCCACCGGTACCGACGCCGCTGACGACCCGGACTGGGCGGCGCGCCTGGCCGTCCACCGGGAGCGCCGCCCGGCGCACTGGTCGACCATCGAAGGCCATGACGTGGCCACGCATCTGCGCGCCGATTCCGATACCGCCACGCTGGTCGACGACATCGGCGGCTGGCTGGTCGCGGCGATGGACCGGCGCGACGCCTGGACCGGCGGCGCGGTGAGCCAGGACGTCGACGACCTGGTGGCGGCCGTCGGCGCGTTCCGCGGCCCGCTCGCCCTGGTCAGCCCCGAGGTCGGGCTGGCGGTGGTGCCCGCGACGGAGTCGGGACGGCGCTTCGCCGACGAGTTGGGCGCGGTCAACCAACGACTCGCTGCGCAGTGCGACCGTGTTGTGCTCGTCGTCGCCGGCCAGCCACTGACGGTCAAGGAGACACCGAACTGCAAGGAAGCACCGAAGTTCATGGAAAAGCGATGACGCACTTTCCGGCCATCGCGGCACCCGACACGGTGGCCGAGGCCGCAGCGCGGGCCCGCCAGGAGACGCTCACCAAGCCGTCCGGCGCACTCGGCAGGCTCGAGGACCTGTCGGTGTGGGTGGCGGCCTGCCAGGGGGTGTGCCCTCCGCGCCAGTTCGAACGGCCCCGGGTGGTCGTATTCGCCGGGGATCACGGGGTCACGGCCGCGGGGGTGTCGGCCTACCCCGCCGAGGTGACCGCGCAGATGGTCGCGAACTTCGATGCGGGCGGGGCAGCCATCAACGTGCTGGCCGAGTTGTCGGGTGCCGGGGTGCGGGTGGTCGACGTGGCGGTGGACTCCGACGCACCCCTGTCGGCGTCGATCGGCGCACACAAGGTGCGGCGCGGCAGCGGAAACATCGCGGTCGAGGACGCGTTGAGCGCCGAGGAAGTCGACGCTGCCGTCGAGGCGGGCCGCAGTATCGCCGACGAAGAGGTGGACGCCGGCGCCGACCTCTTGATCGCGGGCGACATGGGAATCGGAAACACCACCGCCGCAACGACGTTGATCGCCGCGTTGACCAATTCCGAGCCGGTCGCCGTGGTGGGTCGGGGCACGGGTATCGACGACGCGGGCTGGGCCCGCAAGACCGCGGCCATCCGCGACGCCCTGTTCCGTGCTCGCGCGGTCCGATCGGATCCCGTTGGGCTGCTGAGGGTCTGCGGCGGCGCCGACCTGGCGGCCATGGCGGGCTTCGTGGCGCAGGCCGCCGTGCGGCGCACGCCGGTGCTGCTCGACGGCGTCGTGGTGACGGCCGCGGCACTGGCCGCCGACCGGCTGGCGCCGGGCGCGCGGCAGTGGTGGCAGGCCGGCCATCTGTCCACCGAGCCGGCGCACACGCTGGCCTTGCAGCACCTGGCGCTGGAACCAATCGTCGATCTTGGGATGCGCCTAGGCGAGGGTACGGGTGCGGCGATCGCGCTGCCGGTTCTGCGGGCGGCGGTGGCGACGCTGGCGTCGATGGCGACGTTCGGCGAGGCTCATGTGACCACGCAAGTGTCCGACCGGGCGCCGTGATCGGTTCCCTCGCTTCGGCATTCGCATTCGGCACGGTATTGCCGGTCCGCTCTCGGCAGCCCTTCGGGCGGGGCGCTCTGACCGCGTTGCCGATTGTGGGCATTGCGCTTGGTGGGACGGCGGCTGGGACGTCGTGGGTTGCGGCCCAGGCCTTCGGCGGCGGCAATGCCCTGACGGGTGTCCTGGCAGTGGCCGGACTGCTGCTGGCCACCCGCGGCCTGCACGTCGACGGGCTGGCGGACACCGCGGACGGGCTCGGGTGCTACGGGCCCCCCGAACGCGCACTGGCGGTGATGCGGGATGGCACGGCGGGCCCCTTTGGCGTCGCCGCGGTGGTGGTCACCATCGTGGTTCAGGGCCTGGCGTTCACCGCGACGAGCCTTGCCGCGATCGTCGTGGCCGTCGCGGCGGGCAGGGTCGCCGTCGTCGTGGCGTGCCGCCGCTCGGTGCCCGCCGCCGCGGGCAGCTCGCTCGGCGCGCAGGTGGCGGGCACCCAACCGGCCTGGGTCGCTGCGGGGTGGATCGTGGCCGTCGCGGCGGCAGGCGTGGTGGCTACGCCGCGGCCATGGCAGGGGCCCGTCGCCGTGCTGGTGGCGTTGGCGGTCGGCGCCCTGATGGTGGCGCACTGTGTCCGACGGTTCGGCGGCATTACCGGCGACGTGCTGGGTGCGGCAGTGGAGGTGACGACCACCGTGGCCGCACTGGGCCTGGCGGTGCGTTAATCCAGTTGGGTCATCCAGCCGTGCGTGTCGGCGAAGGTGCCGCGCTGAATGCCGGTCAGCGTGTCGCGCAGCGCCATGGTGACCTCGCCCGGTTCGCCGTCGGCAATGGCGAACTCGCCGTCCCCGAACTTCACCAGCGACACGGGGGTGATGACGGCGGCGGTACCGCATGCGAAGACCTCGGTGATCTCGTTCGCCGCCGCCTTCTTCTGCCATTCGTCGACGTCGATCTTGCGTTCCTCGACGGCGTATCCCGCGTCGGTTGCCAACTGCAGCAATGAGTTCCGGGTGATGCCGGGCAGTAGCGAACCGCTCAGCTCCGGGGTGACCAGTCGCGCCGTGCCGCCGCTGCCGAACACGAAGAACAGGTTCATGCCACCCATTTCCTCGACGTAGCGGCGTTCGATCGCGTCGAGCCAGACGACCTGATCGCACCCGTTGTCGGCGGCTTCGGCTTGGGCCAGGAGCGAGGCCGCGTAGTTGCCGCCGAACTTCGCCGCGCCGGTGCCGCCGGGGCTGGCGCGCACGTACTCGGTGGACAACCACACCGAAACCGGCTTGATGCCGCCCTTGAAGTAGGCACCGGCCGGGGAGCCGATCACCATGTAGCGGTACTGCGTGGAGGGGCGAACGCCGAGGCCGGGCTCGGTGGCGAAGATGAACGGCCGCAGGTAGAGCGATTTTTCGCCGCCTGCGGCGGGCACCCAGTCGCCATCGACGGCGATCAGCTGACGCAACGACTCGATGAACAGCTCGGCGGGGAGTTCCGGAATGGCGATCCGGTGCGCCGAGCTGCGCAGTCGGGCGGCGTTGGCGTCGGGCCGGAACGACACGATCGATCCGTCGGCCCACCGGTAGGCCTTGAGGCCTTCGAAGACTTCCTGGGCGTAGTGCAGCACGATCGCGGACGGATCCAACTCGATCGGGCCGTATGGGAGCACGGCGGCGTCGTGCCAGCCGCGACCTTCGGTGTAGTCGATCGACACCATGTGATCGGTGTG
>JAVRPF010000342.1:0-7620 GCA_032162385.1 Mycobacterium sp. | reverse complement strand
CCGCGGCGGCGACAAGTACGTCAACCTGCTCGGCGCCAGCGTCGCAGAGCAGTGCCTGGCGGCCGGCGCGCTCGACGAAATCCTGGTGTACATCGTGCCGGTGCTGCTCGGTGACGGAGTTCGGCTCTTCGACCGAAAGGGTGGCGCCGACGTCAAGCTGGAGCAGATCAGCGTCACGCAGGCGCCGCAGGGCATCAATGTGTGGCTGAGGGTGATGCGTTAATCCAGCCTGTGGGCTTCGGCACCGAACTCCAGCAGGAACACCCCGCCCGCAATCAGGACCACCCCGGCGGCCATCACCCAGGTGAACGGGTCGCCGAACAGGTAGCGGCCCAGGATCGCCGTCGCCACGACTCCGATCGCCGACCATACGCCGTACGCGACGCCCACCGGCATGCCGCGCTTGAGCACGAACGCGAGCAAGACGAACGATGCGACGTAGCCGACCGTGACCGGTATGGCCCATACCCACCGGGTGAACCCGTCCGACGCGCGAAGTGACAGCGTGGCCATGACCTCGAGCGCGATCGCGGCCATCAGCAGCAGCCAGCTCATTCCCCGCGGAACTCCGGCGCCCTTTTCGCGAACGTCGCGGTGATGCCCTCGGCGAGGTCCTTCGATGGCAGGAACGCCGCGTTCCACGCCGCAACGTAGCGCAGGCTCTCCGATACGCGCGAGGCACGTTGCTGATCAAGCACATCCTTGATGCCTCGCACGGTCAGCGGCGGGTTGGCGGCGATCTCCGCCGCGGTTGCATGCGCCCCGGCAAGGGCTCCATCTGCGTCGTCGAAGACGGCGTTGACCAGCCCGATCTTCTCGGCCCGCGCCGCGTCGATGTCCTTGCCCGTCAACGCCAGTTCGCGCAGGTGCCCCTCGGACAGGATCAGCGGCAGCCGGGCCAGGCTGCCCACGTCGGCGACGATGGCGAGCTTGACCTCGCGCACCGAGAACTTCGCGTCGGCGCTGGCGTAGCGGATGTCGACGGCGGAGATCAGGTCGACCCCGCCGCCGATGCACCAACCGTGGATCGACGCGATCACGGGCGTGCGACAGTCGGCGACCGCGGTGATGGACTGTTGCATCGACCGCAAGCGGGTGTGGAACTCGGCCCGCGGCTTGGCCAGCGCGCCGTCGGCGAGCATCGGCGACAGCGTGTCACCCATCGCGGGAAGGTCGAGGCCGTAGCTGAAGTTGCGGCCCGATCCGGTCAGGACGATGGCCCTGACGTCGGGGTCGGCGTCGAGCGAGGCGAACAGTGCAGGCAACTCGGCCCAGAACGCCGGCCCCATGGCGTTGCCCTTGCCGGGGCCCAGAAGCGTCACCTGCGCGACGTGGCCGTCGACGTCAACGGCGAGGGATTGGTAGGTATCACCCATGTCCGCAGGCTAACGGGTTACGGGGGCGACCCGCCGAGGAGGAGCTCGTTGACGGTGCTGGTGGGCATGAACTGGCACATCGCGTCGGCAAGCGTCTTGGCGATCTCCGTGTTCTGCGGGCCGATCACCGAACCCTCCTGCGCGACGATCTCCTCGATGACGGCGGTCTGGGTGTCCGAGTCGAGGTCGATGTACTCCTCACACGTCATCGTCAGGGAGTTCGACGGTGGCGGAACGTTGGACGAGGTGCGGGGCGACGAGGTCCTGGGCGAGGACGTGCGGGGCGATGACGTCGACGGCGTCGAGCTACGCGCAGTGCTCGCACCCGGTTCGGTGGTCATTGCCACGGTGCCAGAGGTGCTGCGCTCACAGGCGGTGATGCCGGCCGCGAGCACGAGCGCCGCCCCGGCGATCAAAACTCGCGTCCTCATCTGGGCAACGATAGGCGCACGCGCGTTCTACCGTGAACGGATGCCCACCGACACCCCTGCCGACGAGATCGACAGCGCCGACGCGAGCCTGGCCGTGTTGCAGCTGGTGCTCGCCCAGCTGGGTCCCGACGACACCGCGAAGCAGACGCCGTGCCGCGAGTTCGACGTCGCAAGGCTGACCGATCACCTGATGAACTCGATCACCTCCATCGGCGGGGCAGTAGGCGCGCAGTTCCCGGCGCACGATCCCGACGCGTCGATCGAGCATCGGGTAATGACCGCGGCGCGCCCGACCGTGGACGCGTGGCGAAGGCGCGGGCTCGACGGCATGGTCTCGATCGGTCCCAACGAATCGCCCGCCAAGGTCATGGCGGGCGTCCTGTCGATCGAATTCCTCGTTCACGCTTGGGATTACGCAGCGACGACGGGCCACCAGATGGAAGCGTCGGACGACCTGTCGGAGTACGTGTTGGGCTTGTGCCGCACCATCATCACGCCGGAGGGCCGCAAAGGAGTCGGTTTCGACGACCCGATCGACGTGGCCGCCAACGCGAACGCGCTGGACCGGTTGCTCGCCTACACCGGCCGAAGCCGCTAGACCCGCTGTAGGTAGAAGTAGCCGTAGCTGCCGGTGCGCATCGCGTGCTTGCCGTTCATGATGCCCATCACGGTGTCGTCATCGACCTTCTTGAAGTGGTCGTGCACCGGCTGGCCGTCGTAGACCATCGTCGCGACCCGCTCACCGCGGAACTCCTCGACCCACAGCGTGGCCTCGCCCTTGCCGAGTTCGACGTTGGAGAACTTGTTGCCATCCTCGTCGAGGCAGATCAGCGGCTTCGCGTCGGCGGGCGAGGTGAACGACTTGCCGAACCAGCGCGCCGACTCCAGCGAGCCGATCAACCGGTGGCCGGTGTCGAATCCGCCGCCGTGCCACTCGCCGATCATGAAGTCGACGGTGGCAGGCTCCAGCGTTGCCCAGAAGGCGTCGAGCTCGGCATCCGGGATCTGCCCGTCGCGTGCCGTGAGTTCGGCGAAGGTCTCGCGCGCGTCGCTCATTGGTCGGCGTCCTTTCAGCTGGAGATCCAGCGGGTGGCGAAATCTAGGAATGCGTCGTTCTCGTGCGGTGCGGCGACGGTGACGCGGACCCCGTCCTGGCCGTAGGGCCGCACCAGCAGGCGGTTGTCGGCCGCGCTGTTGACGAAGTCTGTCGTGCGCCGGGCAAGCGGTAGCCAGACGAAGTTGGCCTGCGACGGCGGCACGGTGAAGCCCGCGTCTCGCAGCGCGGAGGTCACCCGCGCCCGCTCGGCCACGACGACGTCCGTGCGGGCCAGCAGTTCGTCGGAGGCGTCCAGCGATGCGATGGCGGCGGCCTGCGAGACGCTCGTCGCGGTGAACGGCACGTAGACCTTGCTCAGCGCGCTGATCACGTCGGGATCGCCGACGGCGTAGCCCACCCGCAGGCCGGCCAGTCCGTAGGCCTTCGAGAACGTCCGCAGCACAACGACATTGCTGTGCGCACGGACCAGCCCGAAGCTGTCCGGCAGCCACCCGTCCCGGATGTACTCGACGTACGCCTCGTCGAGCACGATCAGGACGTCCGACGGAACCGCGGCGACGAACCGGGCCAGGGCACCGGGGTCGACGACGGTGCTTGTCGGGTTGTTCGGGTTGCAGATGAAGATGAGCCGGGTCCGGTCGGTCACCGCGGCCAGCATGGCGTCGAGGTCGAACGCATGGTCGGTCAGCGGCACCTGCACCGGGGTCGCCCCCGCGGTGCGGACCTGCAGCGGATAGATCTCGAAACTGCGCCAGCCGAACATCACCTCGTCGCCCACCGACGCGGTGATCTGGATCAGCTGCTGGCACAGGCTGACCGAGCCGCAGCCCACCGAGATGTGCTCTGGCGCGAAATCGACATGTTTCGCGAGGCGTTCGCGCAATTCCACGTAGCCGTTGTCCGGGTATCGGTTGATGCGGTCGACGGCCCGCTCGATCGCGGCCCGCACGCTGGGCAGCGGACCGTCGACCGTCTCGTTGCTCGCGATCTTGATGGCGCCCGGCACGGTCTTGCCCGGCGTGTAGGCCGGCAGATCGGCCAGTTCGGGGCGCAGGCGGGCAGTCACCCGAACAGTCTAGGGGCACCGCAGGAGGGGTCCTTCAGCCGTGCTTTGCCTTCCCCTTGCTTAGCTGTGTACGCTTCTGCCTCGGCGGTTCCGGGCTCGTGCATGAATCCGGTACCCTCGGATCGTTCAGGAGGCGTGCCAGAGCGGCCGAATGGGACTCACTGCTAATGAGTTGTCCGTCTTAAAGCGGACCGGAGGTTCAAATCCTCTCGCCTCCGCCACTGCTGACTTGCGTCAGTGCGACAATTGAAGACCATGCGCCCGTAGCTCAACGGATAGAGCATCTGACTACGGATCAGAAGGTTGGGGGTTCGAATCCCTTCGGGCGCACTTTGCAGTAGTGCCAGGATGGCGGCATGACACCACCGGTGATCCAGCGCTGGATCGACATCATCGACAACCACCGTCCCGACGAGCTGGACGGCCTGCTCGCCGACGACGCCGTGTTCTACTCGCCCGCGGTGTTCTCTCCGCAGGAGGGCAAGACCAAGACGGCGATGTACCTGCGGGCCGCGGAGAAGATGTTCGCAAGCACGGACTTTCACTATGTCGGTCAATGGTTCGGCGAGCGGTCCGCCGTGCTGGAGTTCGCCGCCACGATCGACGGCATGTACGTCAACGGCATCGACATGATCGCCTGGAACGACGAGGACCGGATCACCTCGTTCAAGGTGATGATGCGGCCCTTCAAGGGCCTGCAGGCGATCATGCCGAAGATGGCCGAGTTGCTCGCCGGTTGATGCGCCTCCTGCTGGTCGCCGACACCCACGTGCCCAAGCGGGCCCGTGACATGCCCGCCGCGGTGTGGGACGAGGTGGCACGCGCCGACGTGGTGCTGCACGCAGGCGACTGGGTGGAGCCTTGGCTGCTCGATCAGCTCGAGGACCGGGCCGAACGTTTGGTCGCCTGCTGGGGTAACAACGACGGCGACGAGTTGCGCCGCCGGTTGCCCGAACGGGCCGACGTGACGCTGGGCGGGGTGCGGTTCACCATCGTGCACGAGACGGGGTCCTCAGGCGGGCGCGACGCCCGGATGGCGCGGCTCTACCCCGATACCGACGTGCTGGTGTTCGGGCACAGCCACATCCCGTGGGACAGCACCGCGGAAACTGGCCTGCGCCTGCTCAACCCGGGCTCACCGACCGACCGCAGGCGCCAGCCGTTCTGCACGTACATGACGGCGACGGTGTCCGAGGGCGCGCTCTCCGAGGTGGCGTTGCATCGTGTCTGACCGTCCCGCCCGGGTCGCCGACGTGCACCGGATCGCCGCCGCGATGCCGCACGTCACCCGCGTGGAGGGGCCGAAGGGCAACCCGATCTACCAGGTCGGTGGCAAGTCCTTCGTGTTCTTCCGCAACCCACGCCGGGACGCACCATTCCCCGACGTCATCGTGATCTGGGTGGAATCCGAGGCCGACAAGCTGGCCCTGGTGCAGGACGCCGACTCGCCGTTCTTCACCACCGACCATTTCGCCGGGCACCCATCGGTGTTGGTGCGGGCGGGCGAACTGCACGGGATCGGGGTCGGTGAGTTGACCGAGCTGATTCAGGATGCGTGGCTGGCGCAGGCGTCGAAGCGGCGCGGCGAACAGTGGCTGGCCAGTCGGTCGCCATGACAACGGGTGTTTACCCATCGCGGCCGGAGGGTAGACACCGGCGTGCTGCGCGCCGTGACGACGAGCCTTGCGGTCTTGGCTGCGTCAATCATGGTCGCCTCATCGCCCACGGCCGGCGCCGCGCCACCCGGGTCGGAATGCGGGGTCAATCTCACGGCGCCGCAGATCGGGCTGGCAATGCGCTCGCTGCCCCCGGCGATCCGCGGCATCGACGCCCCGTGGGACCCGAACGCATACGGCGGCAACTTCGATCCGTGCGCGACGCTGTCGACGGCACTCGTGACGGTCCAGGGCGCCACGGGCAGCTCACCCGAACACGCGCTGCTCTTCCACAACGGCGAATACGTAGGGACCGCGACTCCGACGCCGTACCCATTCACGTCGCTGAACAAGGACGAAACCGCCGACGACACCGTCGTGCTCGACTACAAGGATGGCCGCAACGCCTGCACGGCCTGCGCCGGCCCGATCTACACCGTGCACTACCGGTGGCAGGGCGATCGGGTGGCGATGCTCGATCCGTTGCCGCCCAGTCCGGGAAGCTAGCTCACATCGGCAGTACAGATCAGGTCGATGTGTTTGGCCGCCCAATCACCCAGCGGCTCAAGCGCTTCCAATAGCTCCTCACCGGCCGGGGTCATCGAGTACTCCACCCGCGGCGGCACTTCGTGATAGCTCTCGCGGTGCACCACGCCGTGGCGCTGCAGCTCCTTGAGGTGCTGGCTCAGCATCTTCTGCGAGATACCGGTCAGGCTGCGATGCAGTGCGTTGAACCGTGTGGGTCCTTCCTTCAGCTCCCAGAGGATCAGCGGCTTCCACTTTCCGTCGACGACGGCCATCGCCGCGTCCAGCTCGCAGGTGAATCGCCCCAACGCGGTCATGCGCACCCTCCTCGCAGGTCACGGCCAATACTTTCCGATTGGTAAGTATCGCACTTTTTGGTCGGTACTTGTCGAGAACTCCGCGCCGCGTCAACGATGGTGACATGACAGCCACACCGCGCAGGGTCAGTTTCCTCGGATTGGGTGAGATGGGCTCGGCCCTAGCCGACGCCGCGATCCACGCCGGACATCCAACGACCGTCTGGAATCGCAGCCCCGGCAGGACGACTCCACTCGTCGAGGCCGGCGCCCGCGCGGCGACCACGGCGGGCGAGGCCGTCGACGCCGCCGACGTGATCGTGGTGTGCCTGTTCGATCACCGCTCGGTGCACGAGGTGCTCGACCCGATCGCGGACCGGCTGACCGGACGCCGGCTGATCAACCTGAGCACCACCTCGCCGGACGGCGCCAGGGAACTGGCCGCCTGGACCGGCGCTGCGGGTGTCGACTACCTCGACGGCGGGATCATGGCCGTCCCGGAGATGATCGGATCGCCTGCTTCCAGCGTCCTCTACAGCGGTTCGCAGCGGCTCTACGACGACTGCCGCGACCTTCTCGAATCATGGGGCCGGCCGGAGTATTTCGGCGACGACGCCGGTGTGGCATCGCTGTACGACCTCGCCCTGCTTGCCGGGATGTATGTGATGTTCGCGGGATTCTTCCACGGTGCGGCGATGGTCGGCGCCGCCGGTGTGCCAGCCAAGGAGTTCGCCACCCGCGCGACCGCATGGTTGCAGGCGGTGCTTCCGGTGTTGAGCGACTACGCGGGGATCGTCGACGGCGGCGACTACACGCTGCCGGGCCAGCAGAGCCTGCTGTTCTCCGACATCAGCGAGATCGTCGAGGCCAGCCGCGGTTCTGGTGTCAGCACCGAAGTGGTCGACATGGTGCAACGCCTCATCCACCGACAGATCGACGCCGGCCACGGCAGCGACGGTTTCGCCCGCGTCGTCGAGAGCATCAAGCACCCGGAGGCCGCGGCATGACGTCGGTCACCGTGCTCGGCCTTGGACCGATGGGGCAGGCCTTGACTCGGGCGCTTCTGGACGCCGGCGCGCCCATCACCGTCTGGAACCGCACCGGGTCCAAGGCCGACGGGGTGCGCGCCCTCGGCGCCGCCTGGGCGGCCAACCCGGCGACAGCCGTCGCTGCAAGCGACCTCACCCTGATCAACGTCGTCGACCACGACGCGG